>JAZSKZ010000100.1:0-8635 GCA_045535135.1 Faecousia sp. | reverse complement strand
TCGGTATGCTGCTCCAAGGGGATATACATTCCTGCCGCTGCTGCCTCGCACCAACCGGCAGCTCTCTGAGAAACGGGGGAAGGGATGTACCTGTCCTTTTCAGCGCATATAAAATTATCGGTTATCGGGGTCGTAATTCTTGCCGAATTGCAGATTGGCAAATTTGGCTGCCATACTGTCGGTATCCAAGGGAGGAAGGTGGGAGGTATCGGGCGTTTCGTCCTCCGTTCCTACCAATGCTTCCAGACTCTCCGCAATCTGCTTTGCTACGGCGGCAGTGTTTTCACTGACGGGCGGTTCCTGGTAAGGCATTCTTGCCGGGCGGTTGCTTTCCTTGATCTCAGACAAAAGCTTGATGCAGCTTTGCAGCTGGGATTGCAGATCGCCGATTTGGCGGGCAGCAACTTGCCGGGCTTCTTCTACGCGGGCGTTTTCTGCAGCTACCTTGGCGTCTGCCTTAGCACAGACTTCTTCAATCTCCGAACCGGCGGATTTCAGCATAGCATCGCATTTTGCCTGGGCCTCAGCCATCATTGTGTCGCAGGCCTTTTGGGTGCTGATCACGGCTTCTTTCATGCTGGCTTCGGCAATGCGGTATTCTTCCAGCTTGGTAACAAGCACCTTCATCTTGCTTTTCAGCAAGGCATTTTCGTTATAAAGTGCGACGTAATCCTCGGTGAGCTTTTCCACTACCTCGTCCACGTCCTTCATGTTGTAGCCACCAAAACGGGCGGTACCGAAGGATACGTCCTTCAATTGCTCAGGTGTATACATAAGGAGACCTCTTTCGTAAGATTAGATGTAGCTTTCCAGCTCTACCGGCACATTTTCCAAGTCGCCTACCACATCCATATTGTGGGGGCAGAACAGGTAAGTTGCCTGGGCGATTTTTTTCACACTGCCATCCAGGGCATAGATAGCACCGGACAAAAAGTCCACAACCCGGCGGGTCAGGGCTTTGTCCACATTTTCCATATTGAGGATAATTGCCTTTCTCCGGCGCAGCTCATCAGCGGCCTTGGCGGCATCCTCGAAGGACTTGGCGTGGAACAGCACAACCTCTTGCTTGCCGGAGCCCATGCTCAGCACCTGGCCGTTAAAGCCACCGGAGGGAGAGGGGTTGGAAGCATACTCCTGGGAATCGGTCTTTGTGACAAAGGGAGAGCTGCGACGGGCACGGGGTGCTTCTTGCTCAACATCTTCGCCATAAGCGCCGTTTTCCTCGTCGTATTCTTCATCATATTCCTCGTCGGAATAAGGCTGTGCGAACTTTTTAACATTGTCCCAAAAACTCATATGTATGTTTCCTCCAAGATATATTTCTTTCCTTACGAATTTTTTGTGGCATAATTCCGGGCACCGAAAATATCGGTGCCGATGCGTACCATTGTGCTGCCGCAGGCGATGGCATCCTCAAAGTCTGCGCTCATTCCCATGGACAGGACGGTACTACATACATTATCGTATTTTTTTGTCGTTATGTCAACAGAAAGCTGATACATTTTTTGAAAAAATTTCGTATTTTCACCGGGATTTTGGCAGATAGGGGGAATTGCCATTAGTCCACGAACAAAAATCCCGGAAAGAGCGGAAACTTCATAAAGAACAGAAGAGAGCTCCTCGGGAGCAAAGCCGGACTTACTTTCCTCACCGCCGATGTTAATTTCTAAAAGGATATCCTGCCGGATGCCCTGCTTTTTTGCTTCGCTGTCAATGGCACGGAGCAGACGCAGGGAGTCTACACTGTGGATAAGGGAAACCTTTCCTACCACCTGCCGGACTTTATTGGTCTGCAAATGACCGATAAAATGAACGGGTGCGCCGGCATAGGCATTTTCGGAAAGCTTTCCCGTCAGCTCCTGCACCCGATTTTCTCCGCAGCAGTCTACCCCAGCGGAGATGGCCTCCCGAACCGCATCGGCACCGTTCATTTTTGTGGCGGCGCACAGAAGAATCTCTTTTGGATCTCGGCCGGCGGCCAGAGCCGCTTTTTCCATTTTCTGCCGAATAAGGCGGACATTTTCTGTTATGGACATAATTACCCTTCTTTCTGAAAAGCAAACAGGCGACGGAAGAAAACCTCCGTCGCCTGTTTGTTATGCAGTGGTTGCTGCAGACTTCAGGGTTCTGACAGGTACAAGGGTCGAGATGGCGTGCTTGTAGATCATCTGCTGCTTACCTTCGCTGACCAATAGTACCACAAAGCTGTCGTAGCCTGTAACGGTGCCCCGAAGCTGGAAGCCGTTCATTAAAAAGAGCGTAACGGGGACCTTGTCCCGGCGAACCTCACTGAGCACGGCATCCTGTAGGTTGATGGAGTCGGACATATGTATTCCTTCTTTCTTTTGGGATACACCTATCCTATCACGATTTACTTGTCAAATTCCCGTAGATATTGTCGAGCCCGGGAAAGAATTTCCTCTGTGCCTTCGCCGGATTTCCGGCGGAGCCAGTGGATATCCTGATTTCGGCGGAACCAAGTAAGCTGCCGTTTGGCGTAATGCCGGGAGGCGGCCTTTACCTGCTCTGCGGCAAAATCGATGGTAATTTCGCCGGACAGTGTCTGCAAAAATTCTTTGTAGCCGATGGCCTGCATAGCGGTGCACTTGGTGGGTACGCCCTGCTTTAGCAGACCCTCAATTTCTGCAAGCAAACCCATTTCCAGCATCTTGTCTACCCGGGCATCGATACGGTTATATAAATCCTGCCGGTTTTCATCCTCAAGGGCAAACCACAGGGGGTTATACCGGGGAGGAAGGGCCTGGGTTTTCTTGTTGTGGGCAGTGATGGTTTCGCCGGTTTCCAAATAAACCTCCATAGCCCGGATGATCCGCTTTCGATCCTTTAAGTGCAGGCGTTCGGCAGTTTCCGGATCTACCTCGTGGAGTTTACATAACACAGATTCGATGCCCTCTCGGTCGGCAAGCTGCTCCAGCTCTTCCCGGCGACCAGTAGAGGGATAAGGGGCAAAATCGTGGCCTTTTATAAGGGCATCCATATAAAGGCCGGTGCCGCCCACAATGATGGCGGTCTTTCCCCGGGAGAGAATATCGTCCACAATAGGCGTTGCCATAGCGCAGTAGCGGCTGACGGAAAAATCCTCCCAAGGCTCTGCTACAGACAGCATATGGTGGGGAATATCCCCCATTTCCTCCGGGGTGGGCTTGGCGGTGCCGATATCCATCCCCCGGTAGACCTGCATGGAATCGCAGGAAACCACTTCGCCGGAAAGCGCTTTGGCAAGGGCGATGGACAGCGCAGTTTTTCCCGAAGCGGTAGGCCCGGCAATGCAAATAATTCGATCCATATTAACTCCGCTTAAACTGTTTTTCCAGCTGCTTTTTGGTAAGCGTAATGCAAATGGGTCTGCCGTGAGGGCAGTATTTTAGCTCTGCGTCGGCCATTACCCGGGCGGCAAGGACTTTAAGCTCCTCGTTGCTGGTATGCCAGCCTGCTTTAATGGCGGCCTTGCAGGCAACGGTGTGCAGCAGTGTATCCCGGATGGTGCTGCCTGTTTCCTGTCTGCCCCGAAGCAGGTCATCTGCCAGAGCCTCCAAGGTGTCGGTGGCCTGTTCCCCGGAAAGATCCATGGGAATCTGCCGCACCAAAAGCACATTATCGCCAAACTCTTCCAGCAAGAAGCCTAAAGCTTCCAGAGAAGCTTTGTTTTCCAGCAAAATGGCGGTCTGCTCCGGTGCGAGACGGCAGGAAAGAGGCGCGATCAGACTCTGCCCGGAAATGGTTTCCTGATTGGCTTTCAGCTTTTCAAAGAGAATCCGCTCGTGGGCGGCGTGTTTGTCGATTAAAAAGACATCCTCACCCTGCTCCACAAGAATATAGCTATCAAACACCTCTCCCACATAGCGCCAAGGCGCAGGCTCCGGTGTGGGGGCGGGAATTTCCACAGGGGCAGCTGTCGGCTTTTCTGTAACCTTTGCTGCCGGCACCTTTACCGACTCTGCAGAATGGTTGCCGGGGATATAAACCTTCTCCCGCAGGGGCGGCAAAGGGGTGCGATCCACGGCGGCAACGGTAGCGGCTGCAGCTTTAGGAGAGGGGCGGGGCGCATCCTGCAGTACGGCGGAGAAGGTTTTGAATTCTTGGGGGGTCATTGTACGGAAAAAGCTTTCCTGACGGGGCTCGGCTACGGGAGATTCCGACTTTTTGGGAGCGGGACGGAACTGTACTGCCGGCCGGTCAACGGTTTTATTGAGGCCGCCCAGTACGCCGTAGTGAACGCAGTCAAAAACTGCTTTTTCGTTGAGGAATTTTACCTCGGTTTTAGCGGGGTGAACATTTACATCCACTGCCGTTGCAGGGAGGGTCAGGTGCAAAACGCTGCCGGGAAACTTTCCCACCATCAGCTGATTGCGGTAGGCTTCCTCCAAGGCACTGCGAAGCAGCTGGTTACGAACAGGTCTGCCATTTACGAAAAAGGCCTGCAGGGCACGGCTGGGACGGGCATCGGTAGGGCGAGTAACATAGCCACGGAGGGTATAGTTCTCCCAGTGGCTGTCCACTTCCACCATTTTGCCGCATTCTCTGCCGTAGACGCAGTAAACCGCATCCTGAAGCTTGCCTGTGCCCGGGGCGGAAAGAATTTCCTTACCGTCCCGCAAAAAGCGGAAGGCAACCTCCGGGTGGGACAGAACCTGATGCTGCACAGCGGCGGAAACCTTGCTGCCCTCCACGGTATCGGATTTCATAAATTTCATTCGGGCGGGGGTGTTGAAGAACAAATCCCGGACGATGATGGTCGTGCCGTCAGGACAGCCAGCCTCGGATTCTTCCAGAATGTTGCCGGCCTCTAAAGTCAGGCTGATGCCACTGATGCAGTTTTTGGTTTTTGTCAGTAAATCAATACGGCTGACGGCGGCAATGGCAGCCAAAGCTTCGCCACGGAAACCCATAGTGGAGATAGCCGCCAAATCTTCGGCGGTGCGAAGCTTGGAGGTGGCATGGCGCAAAAAGGCGACCCGGGCGTCAGCGGCATCCATACCACAGCCGTTGTCCGTTACCCGAAGGAAGGTCATACCGCCGTCCCGGATTTCTACGGTAACCTGTGTAGCGCCGGCGTCCACGGCATTTTCCAGCAACTCCTTAACCACGGAGGCCGGCCGTTCCACCACCTCACCGGCGGCTATTAAGTTGGCAACGTGGGAAGAAAGCTTTTGGATATTTGCCATAAAATCACCTCATTAAGTAGAGTGAGAGCATGCCCATACCGTTAATGGCGGTATGCAGCAGAATGGGGGCGAAAATAGAGCCGGAGGAAATGTAAGCGCCGCACAGAGCAATGCCTGCGGGAACATACTGAAGAAATGCCAGAAAAAATTGCAGGGGAGTATACTGTCCGATATAGCCTAAAAGATGCACGAGGGAGAATAGGCCGATGGATAAAATGCAGCCCAAGACCGGCTTTTTCTGATAGAGCCGGTTAAACAGTACGCCCCGGAACAAAAACTCCTCCGCCGGCGGCACCAGTAAAACAGTGCCCACAGCCATCATAGAGAATTGGTTTTGGGACATATTGTCGATGTAAGCATCGTTAAGATTGGCATAATCCGGCTCCAGCATATAGATAATGGTGGAGACGAAATTCATCATCATATTGTAAGCCACGTAGCAAACGAAAGCGGAGAGCAGAACCCGACCGATATTTTTCAGAGCGTGGTCGGCCTCTTCCTGAATAAATTTTCGGAAAATAATCAGGCAGGCCACATAGTTAATGGCAAAGAAGGTGAAGTTCAGCTCTGCGGAGGTGGTATTGGGGTTTACTATCATCAGCAGTGAAAGGAGCAGCTGTGGCAGCATAAGCTGCTGAATCAACAGATAGATAAGGCCCTGATAGAAGGTGTTTTGACTGAGGGTAACAGGCAGCTTCTTCATGTTATTCCAGCATCCTCCTTAACTGATAGAGTGTGTTCATAGCCTCGATGGGGGTGAGGGTTTCCACAGAGATATTTGCCAGCGCCTCCTGAATTTGCCGGGCGCGCAGGTCCTCCATACTCACCTGATCCTCCTCCGGCACTTTTCGGGAAACCGGGGCAGGTGCGGCTTTATTTTCTTCCAAGTCCCGGAGAATCTCCCGAGCCCGGGCAATCACGCCCGCAGGCAGACCTGCCAGCTTTGCAACCTCGATGCCGTAGCTGTCGTCGGTAGAGCCGGGCACGATTTTCCGCAGGAAAATCATTTTGTCGCCTCTCTTTTTCACGGCGATGTTATAGTTTTTTACATTGGGAAGCTCGTTTTCAATAACGGAAAGCTCGTGATAGTGGGTGGCAAACAGAGTTTTTGCTCCCAAATGCCGGGGGTTTGCGGCATATTCCAGCACCGCCCGGGCGATGGACATACCGTCGTAGGTGGAGGTGCCTCTGCCGATTTCATCCAGAATCAAAAGACTCTTGGCGGTGGCGTATTTCAAAATGGACGACACCTCTGCCATTTCCACCATAAAGGTGGACTGGCCGGATGCCAGATCATCGCTGGCGCCGATGCGGGTAAAGACCCGATCCACAATGCCGATTTTTGCGCTGCGGGCGGGGACAAAGCTGCCCATCTGCGCCATAAGCACAATGAGGGCCACTTGGCGCATATAGGTGGATTTACCTGCCATATTGGGGCCGGTGATGATAGATACCTGATTGTCGCTCTGCCCCAAAAGGGTATCGTTAGGCACAAACAGACTGTCGGTAAGCATCCGCTCTACCACGGGGTGTCGGCCATCCTGGATGGAAAGTACGGAATCCTCTGTGATTTCCGGGCGGCAGTAGCCGTACTTGGCAGCCACAGTGGCAAGAGAGCACAAAGTGTCCAGCTCCGCCACAGCGGCGGCGGTGGAGAGGATTCGAACATTTTGTGCGGCAATATGCTCCCGAAGTTGGGTAAAAAGCTGATACTCCAGCGCAACCAGTCGGTCTTTCGCGCCCAGCACCTGCTGCTCCAGATCCTTCAGCTCCTGAGTGATATAGCGCTCGCAGTTGGCAAGGGTCTGCTTGCGGATATAGTGGTCGGGCACTTGGTCCATAAAGGACTTGGAAACCTCGATATAATAGCCAAATACCCGGTTGTAGCCTACCTTTAAGGTGCGGATACCGGTTTTCTCCTTTTCCGCAAGTTCGATTGCGGCAATGGTATCTGCACCGCCGTTCATAATATTCCGAAGCTGGTCCGCCTCCGGGTTTGCGCCGGCACGGATCAGGCCGCCTTCCCGAACGGTCAGCGGTGGATCATCTACCAAGGTAGATTCGATGATATCCGCACAGTCTTGCAAATCGTCCATAGCCTCGTACAGTTTTTGCAGAAGGGAGGCACGCAGGGGAGAAAGGGCGGTTTTAATTTGGGGCAGGGCACGAAGACCCCGGGCAAGACCCAGCATATCCCGGGCGTTTACCGAGCCGGTAACCACACGGGTCATAATTCTCTCAAAGTCGGAAATATCCCGCAGAGCGTTTTCCAATTCACCCCGGGTGTAGGCGTTATCCAGCAGCTCCTGCACGCCATCCTGACGGGCAACAATTTCTGCCCGGTTCAGAAGGGGCTTTTCCAGCCAGCTGCGAAGCATTCTGCCGCCCATAGCGGTTTTGGTCTTGTCCAGCACCCACAGAAGCGTGCCTTTCTTTTCTTTGGCGCGCAAGGACTCGCACAGCTCCAAGTTTCGTCGGGCATCCATATCCAGCTCCATAAACCGCCCGGTGGTGTAGTACTGCAGGGTGCGGATATGTGCGAGGGGATTTTTCTGCACAAAGACCAGCGTCTGCAGCAGAGCGCCTGCGGCAATCACCGTTTCCGGCAGGCCGGACAGGGAAAGAGCAGACAGGCTGGAGGAAAAATGATTTTCCAGAGTGGCGGCAGCTTTTTCAAAGGTGAAATCTTCTGCCTTACCCTCATTAATGCAACAGGACAGACGGCGCACCAATGCGTCGTTCAGGGTATCTACATCTGTGCCTTTACCGAAGCGAATAACCTCGGAGGGGGAGAAGCGGCCCAGCTCTGATGCGGCGGCAGGGGCGTCGGCACAGCAGGTGGCAAAGAAAGCACCGGTGGAAACATCACAGAAGGCAAGGCCGTAAACGCCGCCGTCGCTGTATAAACAGCCTATGTAATTGTTCCGGCTCTCATCCAGCATACAGCTTTCTGTTACCGTTCCGGGCGTGATAATGCGACTGATGTCCCGCTCTACAATGCCCTTAGCCTGCGCAGGGTCCTCGGTTTGGTCGCAGACGGCAACCTTGTAGCCCTTTGATACCAGACGGGCAATATATGCTTCCACAGAATGGTAGGGCACACCGCACATAGGGGTCTGCTCCTCCTTGGGTTTGCCACGGTCCCGGGTGGTAAGGGTTAAATCCAGCTCCTTGGCGGCAAGGCGGGCATCCTCGTCGAACATTTCATAAAAGTCGCCCAAGCGGAAAAACAGGATGCAATCCTTATTTTGCTCCTTGATGTCGTAATATTGGCGTTTCATCGGGGTCATTTCCGTAGCCATAATATCAATCCTCTTTCTGTATTCCGGTAAGGCTCCAAGTGCCGGCGTCGGTAACGGTCAGATCTGCAAAGCTGCCGATCAGGCTGTCATCGCCGGGAAAACGCACCAGTCTGGCGCCCCCCGTGCGGGCGGGGGGCATAAGGCGGA
>JAZSKZ010000154.1:0-8905 GCA_045535135.1 Faecousia sp. | reverse complement strand
CATAGAAAAAGCCCCTTAAGGGGCGGCCCGAGAAAGGAATGCGGTCGGCAAACCATTCGGGGCCCCTTTAGGGGCAATAGTCTGTAAAATGCCCTTCTAGGGCTTAATCAAGCCTCCGGCTTAGCCGGAGGTTTTGACTATGGGGTTTATTTTTGATCCCTAAAAAACGTTATTGACATCTATATAAACAAATGATAATATATTTATACAAAGATAGCCGTAAGATATAAGAAAGCTGAGTGGGCAGGCAATTTGCCGGGCAGTATCTATTGACTATGTATATTGGCAAGCGATGCGCATAGGCCCCAGGGCTTTCCCCGGGGCTCTATGCGCTTTTTGTTATGAGGAGGGAGTTTTATGGATAGGAAAAAAGGCATTATTTCCCTTTGCGTCATTGTCCTTGTGATGATGGTGGTTGGGTATTTTCTCTCCCGGGATGATGCACAGCCACAGGGAGTGCAAATGAATACGCCTCTTTCCGCGAAAATGAAAGAGGAAATATTGCAAGAGTATAAAAGAGTGCTGGGTGATTTTTACGAAGAGTACCCCCTTGTTTGGCTTGATGAAAATGGCGGAAAAAGAGAGCCTGGTGTTACTCGGTATTTTGGTACATACGGGGAGTGTTTTGTTACGATAACGTATGATGTAAACCTCGATTCTCATGGCTCGTCGAGAGACGGACCTTGGCCGGTACCCGGACTTCCCCGTCGTGTAGATTATCCTGTAAACTGCTATATTAGTCTTTATAACCGAAATCCCAATTGCAAATTAGGTCCTTATCACGGTAGATTCGAGTCTTTAACAATTGTAATTCGCAATGATCTAAACTGGCTCACAGATGCCCAGTTGGAGCAATTGACTGATGATTTGGAAGCTTGGCTCGCCGCCGGAAATTATTGATATGCAATACATAAAACAAAAAGATAATAAAAAAGAGAGAGCCATTGGCTCTCTCTTTTTTTATTATCCTTCAGCGACCACGATTTCTTTTAAGGTCAGGCCGGGGTTGCGGCGGCAGGTGAAGTCGATGGCCCAGAAGCTGTTGAAGACCAGAAGGTTTCTGCCTTTGTAGTCCTCCAAAAGCTCTGCGTCCGAGCCTAAGTTCAAATCCTCGAAGGGCACCGGGCAATTATCAATCAGCCGGATTTCCTCATAGCGCAGGTTTTCCATCCGCAGATCCACGCCGTACTCATTTTTCATACGGTACTGGAACACATCAAACTGCAGTGTACCCACAACGCCCACAATCACTTCCTCCATACCGGAGTTGGGGACTTTGAAAATCTGAATAGCACCCTCTTGGGCAATCTGCTCCGTACCTTTAACGAACTGCTTGCGCTTCATAGAATCTCTGGCAGATACCCGGCAGAAATGCTCCGGGGCAAAGGTGGGAATACCGGAGTAGAGGAATTTCTTTCCCGGAACGGTGATGGTATCGCCGATGGAGAAGATACCCGGGTCGAATACGCCGATGACATCGCCGGCGTAGGCTTCTTCTACGATTTCCCGCTCTGCCGCCATCAGCTGTTGAGGCTGGGAAAGGCGCATTTTTCTGCCGCCCTGCATATGGTAATACTCTGTATCCCGCTGGAACTTGCCGGAGCAGATTCGCATAAAGGCAAGGCGGTCCCTGTGGGCCTTATTCATATTGGCCTGAATCTTAAAGACAAAGGCGGAGAAATCCGGGGAGAACACATCCACTTCGCCCTGATCGGATACCCGGGACAGGGGAGGGGGTGTGAGCTTCAAAAAGGCTTCGAGGAAGGGCTCAATACCGAAGTTTGTCAGCGCCGAGCCGAAAAACACGGGGGAGAGTTGTCCGGCCCGGACGGCTTCCACATCCAGTTCCCGGCCTGCGGAAAGAAGCTCCACATCGTCAATCAGCTGCTGATGCTTTTGCTCGCTATCCAAAAGGGTAGCGACCTGACTGTCGTACAAGTCGATAACCTGCTTATCTGCCCGCTTCTTGCCGGTGGTGCCGGAGAAGAAGATAAGCTGCTGCTGGGCCCGGTCGTACACGCCCTGAAAATCCTTGCCCGAGCCGATGGGCCAGTTCATCGCATAGGTTTCGATGCCCAGCTCCCGTTCCACCTCGTCCAGAAGGTCGAAGGGGTCCCGGGTTTCCCGGTCCATTTTATTTACAAAGGTGAAAATAGGAATGTGCCGCATAGCGCAGACCTTAAACAGCTTCCGGGTCTGGGGCTCTACGCCCTTTGCACCGTCGATGACCATCACGGCGGCATCGGCAGCCATCAGGGTACGGTAGGTATCCTCCGAGAAGTCTTGGTGGCCGGGAGTATCCAGAATGTTAATGCAGAAGCCATCGTACTGGAACTGCATAACAGAAGAGGTAACGGAAATACCACGCTGCTTTTCAATTTCCATCCAGTCGGATGTGGCGGCCCGGGAATTTTTTTTGCCCTTAACCACACCTGCCTGGGCGATTGCGCCGCCGTAGAGCAGGAACTTTTCCGTAAGGGTGGTTTTACCGGCGTCCGGGTGGGAGATAATGGCGAAAGTACGCCGCCGGCTGATTTCTTGAGTTAAATTAGACATATAATCCTCCGTAATAATTCGTTCTACTTATTTGGGAGGAGGGACTAATGGGGTCCAACGTATCGCATAATTGCCTCCGCATTACAAAATGAATCAATTTAGTTTATCACAGCTTTTTCCATTTTACAAGGATATTTATGAAAAAAGCAGGGCAAAGCCCTGCTTATTCCGGATAATCAGATAAGTGCTTCTTAATGGCGGCAAAGGATTCGTCGCTGATGGCGTGCTCCAAACGGCAGGCATCTGCGGTGGCTACCTCCGGGGAAACGCCCAAACGCATAAGCATTTTAGACAGGATGGTGTGCCGCTCGTAAATCTTTTCTCCCAAATCAAAACCGGCCTGTGTCAGGCGGATGTGGTTATTGTCGTTAATGGTGAGATATCCGCCGGATTTTAAGATACTCAACGCCCGGCTGACACTGGGTTTGGAGTAACCTAAATGCTGACCCACATCAATGGCCCGCACATTGGGAAGCTTCTTAGAAAGAACATAAATGGCTTCCAAATACATTTCGCCGGATTCCTGAATGTTCATAGCGTACCTCCTCGGCACAATTTTGTATAGTATAGCATATTTCGGGGGCAATTGCAACTGCCCCTGCGGTTGACTTTTTTTCGGGGAACTGGTACTATAAGAAAAAACCCGCTATGGAGAAGAAAATGAACAAAAACGAACTGAAAAACAGAATAGCGCGGAAGAACTTCCGGTGGCTCTTTTCTCAGTACCGTCCCCATCGGTGGAAGATTGCGGGGCTGGTGTTTCTGCAGTGCATCGTGTCGCTTTTGGGCGTAGCCTCCGTAGTAGTCAATAAATTTCTGGTGGACAGCGCAACGGCAGACAGCCCCCTTTCTACAGGCATTGCCGTAATGCTTGGTGCTACCGTACTGACGGTGCTTATAAATCTCTTTGTGCAGATGTGGATGATTACCTTTCAGGAAAAATGCAGCTTTTCCATCCGCACCGATGTGTATAAGAAAATCCTCTGCAGCCGCCTGCAGGCGGTGAAGCAATTCCACAGTGAGGATATGGTAACCCGCCTTACCAGCGATGTGGAGCAGGTTTCCGGCGGAATACTCCATATTGTTATCCACGGCATCGGCACTTTTGTAAAGCTGATTTCTGCCTTTTTACTGCTGTGCTACTACGATGTGCGGCTTGCGGTTGCGGTGATCGTGATTGCCCCCGTAGGCGTTTGTATGTTTATGCTGCTTAGCGGAAAAATGCGCCACATTCAGGAAAATTACCAGAAAAGCGAAGCAAATTACCGGGTTTATCTCCAGGAAAGCCTGCGGAATTTGCCGGTAATCAAAGCCTTCTCCGGGGAAGAGGCAAGCGAAAAGGGGCTTGACCGACTGCGGGATGAACGGATGGCGTGGGCAGTAAAAAAGCGTAAGCTCCGCACCGCCACCTCAGCGCTTGTGCATGTAACCTTTACGGTGGGTACAACGCTGGCATTTCTGTTTGGCGTGGTGCAGATTGCCGAAGGGAAGATTACATACGGCACAATGACCGCTTTTTTGTCTTTGGTGAGCCAGATTCAAAACCCGGTAATGTCCTTGGGAGAGATGCTGCGCCGGCTGATTTCTGTGCTGGCCTCCGTGCCCAGAATTATGGCGCTGGAGGAGCTGCCTCGGGACGAGCGGGCGGAAGATACGGCGGTGGCTGCTGGGCCGGTGGAGATTTTGGGCGAACATATCGCCTTTGCTTACGATAAAGAAGCAATTTTTGAGGACTTTTCCTTCCGTATCGGCGAGGGTGAGGTTGTGGCAGTAACCGGCCATTCCGGCGCAGGTAAGACAACCCTTATTAAATTGCTTTTGGGCTTTGCGGCCCCGGATGCAGGTACTCTGCAGCTTCGGGCAGGGGAGCAGGTGCTGCCGATTACCGCAGCCACCCGGAACTATTTCAGCTATGTGCCTCAGGGAAATACCCTGTTCCACGGAACAATCCGGGAAAATCTACAAATGGGAAGTCTGGAAGCGGAGGATAGCGCCCTTTGGGAAGCTTTGGAAATCGCCTGCGCCCGGGAGTTTGTGGAAAAGCTGCCCCAGGGTTTGGATACGATGCTGGGTGAGCAGTCCTCTGGCATTTCTGAAGGACAGGCACAACGGATCGCCATTGCCAGAGCGATGCTCCGGCAGGCGCCGGTAGTGATATTTGACGAAGCCACCTCTGCGCTGGACGAGAAAACGGAGCTACATATTTTGGAGCATATCCGCAAGAAGGGGAAGAATACCACCTACCTGATTATTACCCATCGGCAAAAGGCTTTGGAATACTGCACAAGCCGCATTGTAATCGGATAAAAAATACCGCAGGAAAAATTTCCTGCGGTATTTATCTTTTAATTCAAGTGGATGCGTACACCGCACTTTTCCAGTTCTGCCTGCAGAATCGTTACATCCAAACTGCCGAAATCATCGGTCAGGGAGGCCGCCACACCGGCTGCTTCACCGGTTACGGCACAGGCAGGAATGACACGGGTCAAATCCCAACCCTTGTCGTCAGCTGCGGTACACCGACCGGCAGTAATCAGATTCTTTATTTTTCTGCCGAACAAACTGCCGTAGGGGATTTCGTGGCCGCCGCCGATTTTGTGCCAGTTGCCGATACAACCGATGCTGGTTTCACAACGCTTTTCCACATTTTCATACAGGAAAGTTTCCACACCGTCAACCCGGCGGGTCATCCGCAGCTGTTGAATAGAAGCAAGGGATACAGGGATAATTCCCGGCTCGTTGTGCAGCTGACGGAGTTTTTCGACATCATCAACCATTCTGGAACGGGAGAATATGAGCATATCCGTATTTTCTTTGGCATCCAGACCGGAAATATGCCATTGAGACCGCAGAGCAGGGTCTGCTGCAGCTCCTTCATAGTCTTTTGGACCAAACATTTTCAGTCGCACATCGCCATCAGAGAAATAGTAATACCAACAGGAGGCTACATTGCCTTCAGGGTAAACCACCGTATCTTCTCCGGCCATTTCGCAAATAACTGCGCTGCCTGTGGCATCTACCACGGTCTTTACGCTTACAGCGCTTTTACCGTTAATATTATCGATAATTACAGAGGTAATTTTGCTGTTTTCCACGACGACATCGCTGATGGCGGTTCCGTAGAGAATCTCCACACCCTCAGAAACCAAGAGATTTTCCACGTCCGAAACAAAGAACCAAGGATTATACTGCGCCTCAAACCGATGTGCAGCTCTTTCTTCAAGGGTGCCGCCATCCAGCCAAGCGGCAGGGTAGGGGTGCTTATGGGTATCAATTGCCCGCTTTAAGGAAAGGCGGAAAAGCTCCTCCGCAATACCGAAGCTGACCTGCTTGCCCTTGCCATCGCAAAGAGGGAGATAAACGGTTACAAGGCCCAGTGTACCAAGTCCGCCCAGTGAGAATTCACGCTCGCAGAGAAGAACCTTCTTACCCTGCCGTACGGCCGCCAGTGCTGCCGCAATGCCACCAAAGCCGCCGCCGCATACCAGAACATCCACATCTCGTATAACAGGGAGCTGACGGGTTTCAGGGGTAATGTATTTCATAAGCATACCACTCCTTCCAATTAAAAGGAGTATACCACGAAACTAAGGATTCGTCAATATTATAAGGAGAACAACATGGGCTGTATTTGCTTTCCGGCCATTGCCTGGGTCAGAGTTTCAGGTATTTTCTGAAAGGCCGCTACCATACTGGTGGGCTTCTTCTCCGGGTCATCCTGCCCGAAAGGCACGAAATAGTAATTTTTTCTGGCGAGGAGCTTTCCAATATTTTCTGCTGCGCCGGCAAGTGCATCGTTGGTGGATACCGCCACAATCTCCGGTCTGGCGTCGCGCAAATGGCTTTTGGCTGCCATAGTTACCGGGGTATCTGCCACACTGTGGGCGAGTTTGGAGAGGGTGTTGCCGGTGCAGGGAGCAATAATCAGTGCATCCAAAAGCTTTTTGGGACCAAGGGGCTCAACCTGGGCAATGGTTTGCAAAGGCGCTCTGCCGCAGATGGCTTCTGCCCGGCTCAAATGCTCCCGGGCTGTGCCAAAGCGGCTGTCCACAGTGGCGGCAGAGTGAGAGAAAATGGGAATGACGGTATGATTTCTGGCAAGCAGCTCCATTACGGGAAAGACAGCATCGTAGGTACAAAAAGAACCGCAGAGGGCAAAACCGACAGTCATAAGGCTACCTCCTTTATTAAACGCAAAATGCTTTGGCCGATAAGCTTTCCTGAACTTTCCGGGGCTTGAATGCCCGGAAGACCCCGTGCCCACAGCACATTGTTGCCGCCGATGCCCAGCACGGAGGAGAGCTCGATTTTCAGAACACCATCCGGGCAGCTGTCCAGCACCGGCGCCGGGGCAGTGTTAATCACTACGCGGAAGCCTGTAGGGTCCGGCGCAGACTGAACCGAATAACCCAAAGCAGTAAGCAGCCCCCGGTCGGATTCTTTTCGGGCGCAAACGGTAACGGCAGCACCGTTGGCACGAAGAAGCCGGGCGGTCAGCTTGCCGATGCGCCCCCAGCCGATAAGGAGCACCGGCAGATCCTTTAATATACAAGGAAGGCAGGAGGATAAAAGCTTTACCGCACAGTGGGCGGTAATGCCTGCGTTTTCCGCAGTGTAAATCGGATCCTGCAAAAGGTCAATAAGGGAATATCCCGCCAAAGCGGGATGGTGGAGATTACCGCCGATAACGGTAATGCTTTTGGGCAGGACGGATAAGACGGTTTCCAAATCCCCACCGCCTTTTATAGTTCCATCGGGAGAAAAGCTGGGAACAGGAAGCAGCAGGTGGGTTACCCGCTCCTCCGGGGCGGAGAGGACGGGGATGTGGTTTTCCTGCAAAAAAGCGGCGGCGTAGGATAGCGCTTTATTTTCAATCGGACAGTAAATCACGGTTTGTTTCATAAAATCACCCTTTCATCCCACATTATGAAAACGCTCTGCCGGGGGTGCTTGATTTTTTCCATACTTTTTGTATAATAATTATAAGAGGTGATATGTATGCAACGACTTGGTTTTATCCACGATATGATGGATGTAAAGGTGCTGATCTTGTTTGTGCTGGCCCGGGCAAATTACCCGATGACCTGTCAGGAAGTTTACGAGGTCTGCTACCAGGACGAATGTTTGAGTTATTTTGATGTATGTACGGCGCTTCCGGAAATGGTAAGCTCCGGCCACCTGATGGTGAAGGAGGAGCGGTACGAAATTACGGAAAAAGGCCGGCAGGACGGCACTGTTACGGAGGATTCCATCGCGTTTACCGTAAGGCAAAGAGCAGAAAATGCCATTGTCCGTTATAACCGCCAGATTCACCGAAGCAGCTTTGTAAAAAGCTATATGGCCCCTCAGGAGGACGGGACAGAAACCGTATTTATGACGCTGGATGACGAAGCCGGTAATCTTATGAAGCTGGAGCTGCTGGCACCCAACCATCGGCAGGCGCTGCGTCTGGCGCGGCGTTTTGATGAAAAGGCCGAGAAGCTGTATAATTTGCTCATAACGGAACTTTTGGAGGAAGATTCCGAAAATGATGGCGAAGACCCCTTGCCGATTTCCTGAAAAGGAAGTATAGTATAAGTACACCGGAGGACCGGTGAATACGAAAGGAGCTGCCGCATATGAAATTTCAGTTCAGTGAGAAAAAAGTAAAACTTCCCAAAAATGTCCACGCCTATGCAGAGAAGAAAGTAATGAAGCTGGCCCGGTATTTTGAGGAGGATGCGGAAGCACTTATCGTATTTTCCACGGAGAAGAACCTCAACAATGTAGAACTCACCGTTCACGGTGCAGGCACCTGGTTCCGCGCCCGCGAAAGCACATCGGATATGTTCGCTTCCATCGACGCCGCTGTCGGTACCATCGAAGGCCAAATCCGCAAGAATAAGACCCGCCTGGCTCGCCGTCTTCGCCAGGATGCCTTCACCCGCACAGTAGAAGAAACCTCTTTTGCACCTGAAGAAAAAGAAGAAGACCTCCGCATTGTTCGTGTAAAACAGTTCTATTTCAAACCTATGACCCGAGAGGAAGCCGTTCTCCAGATGAACCTACTTGAGCACAATTTCTTTGCATTCCGCGATATTGACAATGGCGAATCCTTTGCAGTAGTATACCGTAGACACGACGGCGACTACGGCCTTATCGATGATATTGGATAGCGAGAAAAACCCGCATTTGGGAGCCTCGAAAGGGGCTCCCAAAATTTTTTTGTTTTTTGTAGAAAAATGCTTGACAAACGGCATTTTCGATGATATCATATGCAAGCTGTCCGATGAACGGCGTGATGAGCGCACGGGAGGATGGCAGTTGTACCTTGTAAATTGAATAACGCAAAGACGAACAAGAACACCTT
>JAZSKZ010000094.1:0-8482 GCA_045535135.1 Faecousia sp. | reverse complement strand
CCTACAACCGAGCCTACGACTGAGCCTACAACCGAGCCCACGACTGGGCCCACAGAGCCCGAGCCCACAGAGCCCGAGCCCACAGAGCCTGAGCCCACAGAGCCCGAGCCTACGGAGCCCGAGCCCACAGAGCCCGAGCCTACGGAACCCGAGCCTACGGAGCCCGAGCCCACAGAGCCTGAGCCCACAGAGCCCGAGCCCACAGAACCCGAACCTACGGAGCCCGAGTCCACAGAACCCCCTGAGCCTACTGAACCCAAGGTTCCTGTTGAAGTAGAAGGGGATGACAACAAGGTCAGTTGGGATGATATCCTCGATCAACTTGGGAAACAAAACTAGAATCAAAACTAATAGAACTTTACCACCCGGACATTGTCCGGGTGGTTTTGTAATAATGTGCGGAGATTTTTTTGGGAATATAGCACATAATGCACAAAATACCGCACAGTTTGCCATAGTTTTGGCATAAGGAGTTTGGTAAAATGTGCCCGGATAAGTGAGGTGTATGTTATGGAAAAAGAACGAAGGAAGTACTTGGATTATAAGTGGGTCATCATTGGCGCGTGCTTTGCGATGATATTTACTGTGCTGGGTTTTTGCAATAGCCCCAAAAAACTGTTTCTTGTTCCGGTTACAGAAGCGCTGGGAATTATGCGAAGTGTATATTCTGTAAACGACAGTTTTCGGTATATTACCACTTCCATAGTAAACCTGTTTTTCGGCACAATGGTTATGAAATTCGGACCGAGAAAGCTGATTAGCTTGGGATTTTTATCCCTGATTGGCTCTATGCTGATGTATTCCTTTGCCAGCAATGTGGCAATGATTTACGCCGGCGGCAGTCTGCTGGGTCTTGGCATTACAATGACTACCACGACGATGATCGGCTATGTGGTAAACATCTGGTACCAGGAGAAGCGTGGTACGATTATGGGTGCCATTCTTTGTGCCAGTGGCTTTGGTGGCGCTCTGGCAACCCAGATTCTGAGTCCTATTATTTTGCGGGATTTCCGGTTGGCATACCGGGTCGTGGCCGTTATTTTGCTGGTTGTGGGTGTCGTTGTGGTTGCTGTGTTCCGGAATGCCCCAAAGGGCAAAACGGTTTCTAAGCAGCAGTCCGGCAAGAAAAAAAGCAAGGGAGATACATGGTCCGGCATTACGCTGGGGGAGGCGCTGAAAAGACCTTATTTTTACAGCGCAGCGGCAAGTATTTTTCTTACCGGTATGTGCTTGCAGGGCGTTACGGGTATCGATGCTGCCCATATGACCGATTCTGGGCTGGACAGTCATTATATTGCAACTGCTGCCAGTGTGGGTTCTTTGGCACTGGCGGCCTGCAAATTCCTGATCGGCACCTGCCACGACCGGAAAGGACTGCGGTTTACCATGCTGGTGTGCGACTTTGCGGCAATTATTACGGTTATTATGCTGATGCTGGTGGACAATTCGCTGTTGGGCAGAGGTATGGCAATGGGGTATTCCGTGATTTGCGCTTTGGCGCTGCCTTTGGAAACGGTAATGCTGCCGCTGATTACTGCTGACCTGTTCGGCGAGAAGGCGTACGGGAAGCTCTTGGGCGTGTTTGGCTCTATTAACACCGCCGGTTACGCCTGTGGCCCGGTACTGACGAACTTGGTTTTTGATAAAATCGGTTCTTATATCCCGATTCTTTTGGTGTATGTAGGCATTATGGTCGCCGTTACGGTTACATTCCTCGTCAGTCAGAAGCAGGCAGATAAGGTGAAAAACGAAGTCGCCCTGCTGGAAGGCGCAAATTAAGCATAGCCTGGCAAGGTAAAAGTATGTAAACATTGACAAATTATTGGTTTTAAGCTATACTTGGCAATGTTGAATAATAAGAAAAAATGAAAAGAGGAGGAAAATCTCTATGCCACCTGTATTATGGTATTTGATCACAATGCTGGTAGTCGTTCTCTTCTGGTTCCTGGTGCTGAAGCGCCCCGTTTATGAGGCTGTCTTTGTGGCATTTTTGGTACTGGTAACGGTTTCCGGCACTTGGGGACAGTTCCTGTCCTTTGTGGAAACCGGCATTTCCACAAATCTGTTGTATTCTATGACAGCATTCGTAGCAATGTCCATTATTTTGTCTGAAACCAAGGTTATCGACGGCTGTATCGCCATTATTTTGGCGCTGCTTGGCCGTATTCCCGGCGGTGCAGGCTATGTTTCCGTGCTGGCCAGCTCCTTTATGGGTGCGCTGTCTGGCTCCGGCCCGGGTAACATTATGGCTACCGGCTCTATGACCATTCCCGCTATGAAGCGCTCCGGCTTCCCTTCTGAGCTGGCTGCCAATATCGTCAGCAACTCCAGCTATATGGGCAATATGATTCCGCCTTCTTCCAATATTGTGGCGGCTTTGGGCGCGTTTATGGCACTCTACCCTGATCGTGAGCTGACTACCAGCCAGTTCTGGATCATTATGCTGGGTATCAGCGTGTGGTTTATTCTGCACCGGCTGATTATGGTGTTTGTCTTCTGCAAGGTCTACAAAATCAAGGCTCTGCCCAAGGAAGAAATCCCCAACCTGAAGGATGCCCTCCGGGAGCACTGGAAGGGAATGCTCCTGCCTTTGGTCATTATGATGCCCTTCATTCTGGACTACTTCTTTAAGGATACCTTCTTCACCGCCCGACTGGGCGCTAAGGGTGCCAAGTATTTCTCCAGTGCCGCTCTGCTGTTTATTGCCGGTGTGGCAACGATGTACGGCTGCCTGATTATGAAGGATAAGCGTCAGGCTGCGCCCCATAAGATGGCAACAATGCTGGCAAATGCGGTTAAGTCCATCGCACCTACTGTCGGTGTCTGTGTCTTTGGTTATATGATCGGTGCGCTGTTTGCAACACTGGATGTGGCAGGCGGAATGGGCGCTGTGATTCAGGGTGTTTCTCTGGGTAAGTTCGGTATGGTGCTCTTTGTCTGTGCCATTACCTGCGTGCTGGGTATGATTATTCCCGGTTCTTCCATCGTGGTTATCTTCGGTGGCGTGTTCATTACTGCGCTGACTTCTGTGGGCGTAGATCCTCTGCTGGCTGCCGGTATGCTGCCTGTTATCTGCGGCGTTATGTGCGGCATTACACCTCCTCTGGGCTTGGGTCTGTATGCAGGTATGTCCATTGCCGGTTCGGATTTTGACAAGACGGTGGGCAATAACTGGTGGTGGGTAGCTACCCAGTTTATTATGCAAGTGGTTATCCTGATGGGGCTGCTGCCTATCATTGGTATTTAAGGAGGTAATATTGTGAAAAAGATTGCTGAAATTTGCAAGATGATCTTCGGCTACGGCACTATGATTACCCTCTTTGCCGGCGGTCTGACCTTCTTTGCCTATCTGGTTGCTCTGATTGTAGGCGGCGATGTTGCTGCTAAAATTTGCGATGTTACTTACAATCAGGTTACGCCCGTAATCGTTAAGGTATCTACCGTTATGATTCTTCTGGGTCTTGTATGTATGTACCTCAGCGGCGAAAAGGCGCTGACACCTTCCGAAAAGAAAAAGAAGATTACCAAGAAATAAACAAAAAACGGCAGCCGCATTGTGGCTGCCTTTCCTTTTTAGCCTAAAGAAAGCGGCTTTTTCGTAAATTTCTCAAATATATATATAGATTGACAAAGGGCAAAATGCTGTTTATAATAGAAATGAAAATAATATTATAAGGAGGAACTTCTGTATGTTAAAGTGCAGTTTATGGACACACAGTTCTGTCAATTTGCTGGCTCGAGGGTTCTTCCTGAAATTTCTTTCCTGACGCACACGCACCGACCGATAGGGGTGTTGTGTGCATTTTTTGTCTTTTTGTCTCGAAAATGGGAAATTTGCAAATGCAATTAGGAAATGAGGAATATAAATATGAAAAAATCTATAATGGTATGCATAGTTGCGATTATGATGCTTGTTACCCTTACTGCCTGCAACGGCGAAAAGTCGGAGCTTTCAAATTCCCTTGCCTACATAGAGTCTGCAAGTTCTTATAAATGCTCCTACATTAGCTTTGATGGGGCCACAGAAAAATGCTATGTCTTAATTGGAGAAGACGGGAAGCAGACGCTTGTTTGTAACACAAGCACCTATAGCGGCAAGGACGGTCGTTCGTTCAAACAAAACTCCTATATAAAGCACTACTGCGAAAGCGGTTTTTGGGCAGAGGATATGATGCTTGTGGAAATGGGTTGGAATCTGACCCAAATGAGCAAGGCGCTGAAAGCCATTGCCCGCAGCAACCCCCAAAAAGCGACAACTGACAATGGTATGCAGTACACAGTGGAAAAGGTAAATGCAAAGCTGTATGTGGAGGTTTTAAACCGGTTGTTCAGAGGGGATGAACCCCAGAGCCAAGCAGAAATGCTTGAAGCGGCTAAAATATTGCTGAAAACAACGAAAGTAAAGTTCGTTGTGCTGCTGAACAGTCGAGGCGAATTTCAGGAACTGCAAGTGATCGTTTCCGGGGAGGAGGACGGCAGACCCTTTGAAAATCGCACATTGACCTATAAGATTTCCGATGTGAATGGGGTTACAGATATAAATGTGCCTGACTTTTCTGCCTATCGTCCGAAGAAAGATGTGTATTTCGTCTACTGGGAGGATGGTAAGGCAGAGCAGTACCTTTGTCTGGAAGATGCCGCTGGGCAGCTTTATATGGCTTTTGTGGGACTGGGCTATGATAGTTTTGATGACTACACGGTAGAAAGCCATACCGTGCGGACAGAGGCAGAGGGCGTGCCGGTAAAAGAGGTGCGCGGTGCGCTTGGGTGGGTAGGAAACGCCGTGCAGGTGAAGCGGATAGTGGTGCCTGCAGGTATGACCTTTGCCCTGAAAAACTGGCAGAAGCCTGACGGCCCGTGGTATCCCTCGGAACAGACAGAATTTTATCTGAACGACCCTGAATCCGCGGTGGATAAGGCAACCTTGAGTGCAGGCGTGCAGGCGAAGAATGTATATTACGCTGACCAATGGAAGCTGGTAGGTGGCATACCTAAAGCAAAGTAAACGATGGGCGGCTTTTTGGCATATCGGTGGATGTAAACGCAATTAGCAAACAAGGTGCAATAATAAAAGGCAGCCGCAAATGCGGCTGCCTTTTATTTACTTTTTGCCCGGTACTGACCGGGGGAGATACCGTATTTCCGCTTAAACATCCGGGAAAAGGCGTATACATCCGGGTAGCCGACCAGTAGGGCAATCTCCTTTTGGGGCAGATTATGGGAGCAGAGAAGCTGGGCGGCTTGCTCTAAGCGGTGGGAGACAATAAATTCCTGGGGGGAGCAGCCCATCTGCTCCTTGAAAATGCGGCAGAAATAGTGGCGGCTCAGTCCCAATTCCTCCGCAATTTCCGCTACCTGCAGGGGTTGGGAGTAGTTCGAGCGGATATAGTTTACCGCTTGACTGACATAGTTGCCGTGTTTTTGCTCTGCCGGGGCGCTTTGGGCGGAGAATTCCACAAACAGGGCGTAGAGCAAGCTGCAAATGGTCCATTCCCGGACGGGGGAGTCGTGGCAGTTGGCAATTTGGGTAAAGAGGGGCAGGGCAGAGGGCATAGAAATCACAAAGGGACTGAGGAACTCCTGAAAGACTTCTCCACAATCGAAGCCCACCCAGATATACTCAAAGGGGTCGGTGCTGTCGGCGGTGTAGCGGGTGATTTCTCCCGGGTGGACAATGAAAATTTCACCCGGGTGGACACGGAAGCATTTCTCGCCGTTTTGATACTCTCCGTTGCCGTGGGTAACATAATGCAAAACAAAGTGGTCCCGAACAGCGGCGGGGACTTCGTAGCCGGGGGTGCAGCTTCGCCTGCCGCAAACCCGGGGATTCAGGTCTTTCATGTGTAAATTGTTCAGAAGCACTCTGTGATACAAGATGACCACTCCCTTTCTCATAGCACATTATACCAAAAATTAAGTACGCCTGCAAGAGGGAAATAATCCTTGCAAAATCATCATTTATTCAGTATGATAATAGTATCTTATAAGGAGGGATCACGATGAAACGGGAAATTAATGTTTGGGAATATGCCGGTACGATTTTGGAGGCTTTAGGAAAGGGCGTTCTGATGACCACAAAGGCAGACGGAATTACTGATACCATGACCATTGGCTGGGGAAAATTGGGTATTGAGTGGGGCAAGCCTATTTTTGTTGCTTATGTGCGGGAGAGCCGGTACACCAAGGAGCTGGTGGAGAAAAACCCGGAATTTACTATCAATGTACCCTATGGGGCGTTCAATAAAGAGATTCTTGGCTTCTGCGGCACAAAGTCCGGCCGGGATGTGGACAAGTTCGCGGCTATGAAGCTTACCACGGAGGAAGGGCAGACCGTGTCTGTGCCTGCCATCCGGGAGCTGCCGCTGACTTTGGAGTGTAAGGTAATTTACAAGCAGGATCAGGATAAGGATGCTATTCCGCAGGATGCGCTGGAACGCTACTACCCCAACGGCGATTTCCACACCGCCTATTATGGCGAAATTACCGCGGCCTACATTGTGGAATAAGTTGACAGGGCAGGGTATGTGTGGTAAAATCCTACCCATACCTTGACTTGGAGGAATTATGGATTTTTTTGCGTTGCTGCTGCTGGCAGTAGGAGTAAGTATGGATGCCTTTGCGGTATCTGTCTGCAAGGGTCTGTCTATGAAAAAAGCAGGCCTGCGGGAGGGCCTTATTTGCGGCGTTTGGTTCGGCGGCTTTCAGGCGCTGATGCCGGTAATCGGCTACTACCTGGGCGCACTGTTTTCCCGGCAGATTGAGGCCTTTGATCACTGGATTGCTTTCGGCCTTTTGGTACTTATCGGCGGAAATATGCTCAAGGAAGCTTTCGAAAAATGCGATTGCTGCGAAAATGAGAGCGCAGATCTTTCGGTAAAAACCATGTTTGTGATGGCGGTTGCCACCAGCATTGATGCCCTTGCGGTAGGTATTTCTCTGGCAATGGCGGGAGATGTGAATATCTGGGTGGCAGTTCTGCTTATCGGTACGGTTACCTGCGCTATGTGCACGGCAGGTGTGAAGGTAGGCAACGTGTTCGGCAGCCGCTATGAAAAAAAAGCGGAGGCCGCCGGTGGAATTATTTTGATTTTGTTGGGTGTAAAGATTCTTTTGGAGCATTTGGGTATTTTGGGATAATTTTCGGGCAGAACGGTAACTGCGTTCTGCCTTTTTCTTTCGAAAACACTTGACATTCGAGGGGCAGACAGGTAAAATAGAGTTGGTGTTATGTACACTGGGCTCGTATGGGCTGTGTACATTGATAACCCGATGGATTACCGGGGGTTGCGTTTTGCACCTCGTGAAATTTTGATAGGATACATCACCGCTGTTGCGGTAGTTCTACAATTTAACACATGAGGTTCATTGCGCCGCCTCGTTTCATCACTTATTTTTATGGAGGAGGTGCACAGAGAAGTTATGGAACCGTTACATTATTTTTTAATCGCCGGCAGTGCGATTGTAGCAGCACTTGTTGGCTTTTTCGCAGGTATTGGCTACCGGAAACGGGTAGGCGAGCGGGAAATCGGCTCTGCAGAGCAGGAAGCTACCCGACTCATTAACGAAGCGATCCGCAGCGGTGAGAGTCGCAAGAAAGAAATGCTTTTGGAAGCCAAAGACGAAATCCATAAATCTCGCACAGAACACGAAAGAGATGTCAAAGAACGCCGTGCCGAACTGAGCAAGCAGGAGCGCCGGCTGCAGCAGAAGGAAGAAACTCTGGACAAGAAGGCAGACAGCTTCGAGCGCAAGGAAGAGGAGCTGGCCCGCCGTATGGCAGAGGTTGCCGAAGCTAAGGCAGAGGCGGAAGCCGTCCGCAAGCAGCACATCGCCACCCTGGAAAAGCTCTCCGGTCTTACCCAGGAGCAGGCAAAGAAATTCCTGCTGGAAACTGTGGAAACCGAAGTTCGCCACGAAACTGCTATGAAGATCAAAGAGATCGGCCAGCAGATGAAGGACGAAGCCGACGAGAAGGCTAGAGATATTCTCTCCATTGCCATTCAGCGTTGCGCCGCAGACCACGCAGCAGAGGCGACGGTTTCCGTCGTGCCCCTGCCCACCGATGAGATGAAGGGCCGCATTATCGGCCGTGAGGGTCGGAATATCCGCACCTTAGAAACCATCACCGGTGTTGACCTGATTATTGACGATACCCCCGAAGCAATTACCGTCAGCAGCTTTGACCCCGTCCGCCGGGAAATTGCCCGTCTGGCACTGGAGAAGCTGATTGTGGATGGCCGCATTCACCCCACCCGCATTGAGGATATGGTGGAGAAGGCCCCCAAGGATGTGGAACGCACCATCCGGGAAGAGGGCGAGCGCGCCTGCTATGAAACCGGCGTGCACGGTCTGAATCCTGAGCTGATTAAGATTCTGGGCCGTCAGAAGTACCGTACTTCCTATGGTCAGAATGTGCTGAACCACTCTATCGAGGTATCCCACATCGCAGGCCTGATGGCCGCAGAACAGGGCGTAGATGTGG
>JAZSKZ010000060.1:0-3317 GCA_045535135.1 Faecousia sp. | reverse complement strand
CTTGGCCTCCGACTTGTCTCCGCCACCACATCAAAGGGCTGGCCCTTTACGCTCTGCAAGGCGTGGTACACAACGCCCGGGCCGGTAACGCCTACATTCAGCACCGTCTCCGGCTCCCCCACGCCGTGGGATGCGCCTGCCATAAAGGGGTTATCCTCCACCGCATTGGCAAAGACCACCAATTTCGCACAGCCGAGACCGTCGTCTGCCTTGGTGATTTCGGCAGTTTCCTTAATAATCTCACCCATTTTGGCAACCGCATCCATATTGATGCCCGCCTTGGTCGAGCCCACATTCACGCTGGCGCAGACCCGCTCTGTGGCGGCCATAGCCTCGGGAATGGAGTTCATAAGTACCCAGTCGCCCTTGGTACAGCCCTTCTGCACCAGCGCAGAAAAACCGCCGATGAAATTCACGCCGCAGGTTTTGGCCGCTCTGTCCATAGCGATGGCCAGAGGTACATAGGAATCGGTGTTGCAGGAATTTCCCACAATGGCAATGGGCGTAACGGAAATCCGCTTATTCACAATGGGAATACCGAACTCCCACTCGATTTCCTCGCCCACCTTTACAAGGTTCTCCGCCCGGCGGGTGATTTTCTCATAAATGCGGCCGGCGCAGACCTGCACATCCTCATGGGCGCAATCCAAAAGGGAGATGCCCATGGTAATGGTACGGATGTCCAGATGGCGCTTATCGATCATATCCTGTGTAATTAAAATATCCTTCAGCGTCAGCATAGATACTCCTTACACCCGGTGCATGGCCTTGAAAATATCTGCCCGTTGCAGGCGGATGGAAAGGCCCATTTCCTTGCCCTTTTCTTCCATATTGCGGGCAAGCTCCGCAAGAGGAATCGTGGAGCTTTCCGTATCCACCACCATCATCATGGTAAAGTAGCCCTGCATAACGGTCTGGCTGATGTCCAGAACATTGACGCCACACTGGGCCAAATAGGTGCAAACCTGCGCAATAATGCCCACCCGGTCTTCACCCACTACGGTAACAACTGCTTTCATTTTCTATTCCTCACAGGTCGTAATCGGCGCAGACCCGGCTATCGAGCATATGGAAGAAATGACCCTTGGCTTCCTCGTGCAGGGGATGACCGGCATAGGCCGTCAGTGCCTCCCGGCTCTCAAATTCAGAATACAGGGCATAGTCCATGCCGTTAAAGGCTCTGCGAACTTCCAAGTGCAAAAGGCCGGGGATTTTGCCCACCAGCGGCTCCAAAACGGAAGCAATCAGCCGGACGGCATCCTCTTTATCGATGCCTTCTTTCAGGGTATATAAAACAATGTGCTTAACCATAATCCATTCTCCTTATTTTTATAAAGGGGGCGTTGCAATGCAACACCCCCGGTTTGCTTATTCAGCCTCTACGGCAGCCTCTTCAGCCACTTCTTCGGCAGCTTCTTCGGCAGCTTCTTCCTCAGCGGGTGCTTCCGGAGCAATCAGCGCCCGGATAGACAGAGAAATGCGCTTGTTCTCTGCGTCCACTTCGGTAATCTTAGCCTGAACCTCCTGACCCTCAGCCAGCACATCCTCGGGCTTGCCGATCCGACGGTCAGCAATCTGGGAAATGTGAATCAGACCGTCCACGCCGGGGAGAATCTCAGCAAATGCACCGAAGGTCATCAGCTTGACAATCTTCACATCCACCACATCGCCCACATTGTAGGTAGTCATAAACTTGTTCCAGGGATGCATCTCTGCGGTCTTGTAGCCCAGAGAAATCTTGTGCTTCTCAGCATCAAAGGAGAGAACGTAAACATCGATTTCGTCGCCAACGCTCACAACCTCAGCCGGATTCTTAATGCGGTTCCAGCTCAGCTCGGAAACGTGTACCATACCGTCCACGCCGCCGATGTCCACAAATGCACCGTAAGAGGTGAGGGACTTAACTGTACCACGGAACTTGGCACCTTCCTGAATCTCGCTCCAAAGCTTCTCCCGAGCGGCCTTACGGGTCTCGGAGGAAACGGCACGGATAGAGCCGATCACACGGCGGCGTGCCCGGTTCACTTCGGTAATCTTCAGAGAAACGGTCTTGCCAACCTCAGCAGCCATATCGCCGCCCTTGGCAACGCCGGACTGGGAAGCAGGTACGAATACCCGGATGCCCTTAACGGTAACCACCAGACCACCCTTATTCTCCTCGGTAACCACGCCTTCAACGGTAGCCTTCTCTTCGCAAGCGGCTGCCATATCGTCCCAGAACTTGATGCCGTCCAGCTTCTTCTTGGACAGCTGGCAGGTACCCTCCTGATCGTTTACGCGAACAACGAATACCTCAATTTCGTCGCCCACCTTCAAAATATCCTCCGGCTTTACGGAAGGATCTGCGCTGACTTCATCATACGGAATGTAACCGGCGTGCTTCGTGCCAAGATCGATTTGGACTTCGGTAGTGCCGATGCCGGTAACGATGCCAGTAACCTTATCTCCTGTATTTAAAGTCTTGATGGACTGCTCAAGAAGCGCCTCAAAGCTTTCCTCCTGTACAGCCTCAACATTAGTAATTTCGCTCATAGTCTTGTTGACCTCCTTTATAATCCACGCCGGAGTAGAGGCTCCAGCCGTGATTCCAACATCCGCCACACCACGGAAAAATGCAGGGTCCAGCTCAGTGGCATTGTCCACCAACATAACCCTGTCGCAGTGTTCTTTACAAATCATCGCAAGACGGCCTGTGTTGGAGCTCTTGGCATCACCGACTATGACCATTGCCTGACAAATTGTACTTAATTCTACTGCTTCGTTCTGCCGAGTTTCTGTAGCTTTACATATTGTATCAAATATTTTCAAATTAGTAAACTGTTTTTTTGCGATTTTCACACAATTTTTCCATAAAGATTCCGTAGAGGTAGTTTGAGAAACCAGGCAAACCGGAAAATTTTCCCTCTCCGGCAGACTTTCCGCCCAGTCTTCCAGCGCCTGCGGAGTCTCGAACACCCGACATTCCCGACACCAGCCGGCGATTCCCTGTACCTCCGGGTGGGTGGGTGTGCCGATAATAATGGGAAGCCGCCCCTCCGCCTGTGCATTTTGCACGATGGTATGGATGCGTTTCACAAAGGGGCAGGTAGCATCTACAATCTCCGCCCCGGTCTTTTCCAGCCGGTCATACACATCCTTAGACACGCCGTGGGAGCGGACAATCACCGTATCCCCCATTTCGGCCTGCTCCGGCTCTGCAATCACCGAAACGCCCATTTTTTCAAAGTGGGAAACAGCGTGGCGGTTATGGATAATCGGACCTAAAGTCTTTACCCTTTTCCCGGCGGCCACCGCCGCCTCCACCAGCTCCACCGCCC
>JAZSKZ010000135.1:0-7794 GCA_045535135.1 Faecousia sp. | reverse complement strand
CGATAGAGTAGCCGCTCATCTGCAGCTGAAAGCCGAAACGCTCCATCTGGTTGTCCAGCTCAGCTTCGATAAGACCATTGGGCAACTCCACAGTGGTATTCTCGGCAGCCTTCTCTACGCAAGCCTGCTCGAATGCATTTTCGATCTGCTTCTTAGCGGTTTCTTCAGCCTTAGCCCGGATATCGGCCTTCAGTTCCTCCAGGGACTCAAATTCAGATACATCCTTGGCAAATTCATCATCCTGCTCAGGCAGGTTGGTGGTAGAAACCTTGTTAACCTTTACGTGGAAAACAACAGCCTTACCGGCTAAGTCCTTATGATAGTCCTCGGGGAAAGTGATATCAATATTCTTCTCCTCACCGGCGGACATACCGACAACCTGCTCCTCAAAGCCGGGAACAAAAGAGCCGGAGCCGAGCTTCAGGTCGAAATTATCGCCCTTGCCACCCTCAAAAGGAACGCCGCCCTCGAAGCCTTCGAAGTCGATATTGGCAGTATCGCCCATTTTGGCGGCACGCTCAACAACCTCGGTAGACGCAACATTCTGTGCCATACGGTCAAGCTCAGCCTGTACCTGCTCGTCAGATACAGTTGTATCAGCCTTCTCAACCTCAAGACCCTTGTACTGGCCCAAAGTAACCTCAGGGTAAACATCGGTGGTGAGAGTTAGTGTTACGATACCGTCGATGCTGATGTCCATATCGGCCAGAGAAGGACGGCCAACAGCCTTAATCTCCTGGTCCACAATGCAAGTCTTATAAACTTCAGGGAAAATCTCTTCCAGACCGTCTTCATAGAAAACATGAGCGCCGTACATAGCCTCGATCATCTTTCTGGGAGCTTTGCCCTTACGGAAGCCGGGAATCTGAATGTTCTTGCGTGCCTTCAAGTAAGCCTTGTTCACGCCGGACTCCATCAGTTCTTTGTCGATTTCCACAACGATAGTGGTTTGATTGCCGTTTCTCTCAGTACTTTTAATGTTCATATTTCTCCTCCAAATATCGGGTCAATTACTTGGCCTTTCTATATTCTTTTTTTGCATCCGAAATATTTTAGCAGAGAATCTGCCGATTGTCCACTATTTTTTAGAAAAAAGTTATTGATTTTAGAAAACAATTGCCACTTAAAGCACCTTGACAGGACAGAAACTAATCTTATCCGCAGAAACAAGGCGATAATCAACGCCGTCCCACAGTCCTTCCAGCGCTAGTGCATGGCTGGGACCGTGTAAATGCCCATAGAAGCAACGACGGACCTCGTACTTATTAAGAAGCTGCAAAATTTCCTCGCATCGGTAACCTTTATAGTAAGGCGGATAGTGAAGAAATACGATTTTCTGTAATTCTCCGGCGGATTTCAGTGAGGATTCCAGCCGAATCAATTCCCGACGAAAGACCTTCTCATCTCCAGGTGCGCTTCTGTCTTCCTCGTAAAACCAACCACGGGTACCGCAGATAGCATAATCTGCATATAGGAAATGATTATTATTGAGAATTTCCATATTGGTAAAGCCGTTTTCTTCGCAGAATTTATGAAATTTCGCAGCCGTGCTCCACCAATAATCGTGATTGCCTTTTAGTATGATTTTTCTGCCGGGGATCTCATTAATGAAAGCAAAATCGTCTTTTGCTTCTTCCAGAGAAAGTGCCCACGAAAGATCGCCGAGAAGCACCGTTGTATCTTCTTCCTGAATCACGCTCAGGCCGTCTTTCAGCTTGTCCATATAGCCGACCCATTCGCCGCCGAAAATATCCATCGGTTTTGGCGCACCCAAACAAAGATGCAAATCTCCAATTGCATATAATGCCATAATTGCTCCTTAAATCAGCTCAGCCAGCATATATTCCGCAACTCTCAACGTCTTGGATACAAAAGCCCGATGGCATATAGGGCTCTCACGGCTGATAAGTATCGTTTCACGACTCTCGCCAGAGTTGGCACGATAATCCTGAAGTCCGCCAAGACACAGGGCAGTAACCGGGTCAAGGACATAATGAGAGGTCTTGTGAATTTTAACAATTTGGGATGCTATTCTACCCGTACCGGCCACACTAATATAAAAGCGGTCAATAATTTCTTGCGGAAGCCCGCAGGCATATTGTCTGCGGCTTGCCAGTGAATCCGCAAATGCCACCGCTTCCGTGCAGCCAATGGAATCCATCAAAAGGCGCTCCATTTCCCGGGGGCAGGCAATATCCAACGCAGGCAAAAAGGTATGCACTGTGGAAGCGCCGCAATTTAATGTGCCGTGGGTAAAGAAGTCCCACAATGCGCCGTTTTCATTGGTAATGCATACGATTCTTCCGGCCGGGAGTCCCATTTTATGGGCGTAATATACTGCCATTGGCATAGAAAAATCCCCACTGCAAACGGCAAAGTCCACTTCCCTGCCGTAATATTCCGAACTGCAGTAAAGTCCAAAAATACAGGCGATATCGATTGCAATATTCACCCAGGCAGGTGTGTGCTCTAAAGGCACAACATCCCGGCAAAGTTGCAAGTAAAGCGTATAACGGGTTTTGGAATAGTCGGTAGATGTAGGAGTCCAAAGCTGTAAAAGAAGCGCCTTGCGGTCAATTGCGCAGCCGTCAGACAGGTTTTCTCCAAAAGCAAGCCGCACATCCTCCGGTGTCATACGCGCCCGGAAAAAGGCACCAAGAATCTCGGAAACGGTGGCAAAGAAACCAATATTACGAAAGTGCTCTTGGTCTTCAGCTGAATATTCAGGCATACGGAACGGCAGAAAGCCACCACCATCGGAGGCAAAATCATCCGTCAGTGTGCGGGTTGCCGTATAGGTTTCGACAGTGTTTCGTGTACTTACATACAGCACTTTTCCATCACTCCCAGTGCGTTATTCCAGAAAATATTCATAACCATATCTTCGCTGAGTCCTCGTTCAATCAAACGCCTGGCAATCAGCGGATAATCATCAATGCCGGAAATGCCCTCCGGCAGGGATTCACAGCCGTCCAAATCACCACCCAGTGCAATATGGGTAGCAGTAGGATCCAGCTCAAGAAAATGAAAAATATGGTCGCAAACCGTATCCACATTCGGCTTTTCACCCAAAAAGTCGGTATACATATTAATGCCGGCAAGCCCCCCTGTCTGACAAAGGGCAAGGAACATTTCGTTCGTCAAGTTGCGGCTCACATTATGTACGGAGCGGCTGTTGGAATGAGTGGCGATCACCGGTGCGGTTGTACAATCCATAATATCCCAAAAGCCCTCGTCGCTGATGTGGCTGACATCCACAATCATATGTTGCGCCTGCGCTTCTCTAACATACACCCTTCCCTGCTGGGTTAAGCCGCCGCCGGTTACATGAGAGCCGGTCAGAGGATTCTTCTCATTCCAGCCGAGGCTTGTAATGCGGAATCCGGCAAGAGAGAGGTCAGATAATAGCTCCGGGTCAAAATCAAAACCGGCAGGACCCTCTATAGTAAGAATGCCGGACATCTTTCCGGCCGCATAGTTATCCCGAACATCTTCTGCGCTATATGCCATTTGAATGAGGTCGTTATTACGGCTGATTTCCCGCTGGAACTGAACAATCTGCCGCTCAAACATTTGCACCACAGAGATCCCTCCGGGCAAGTTCTCAAATGTAGAGGTAAAACAAGCAAAACACTGGGCATAGCCCTTAAGCTTCTTCGCGCGGTCAAGGCTGATATGACCGTTGTTCTCTTTTAGGTTGCCATAGCAGTCCATCTCTCTGCCCAAAAGTGCGCTGAGCGTATCACAGTGCAGGTCAAATACAGGAAAATTCATTGAAATGCGTCCTCCAAGTGATTGATTTGAGGATTTTGGGTTTGCAGCCCATTTGGTGCGTAGATTTCAATAACATCGAAACGGGGCTGCAGATCGGTTGGGTGCTCGGACAAGTACATAGCGGCGGTTGATTGCAGTCTTCCCTGTTTCTTAATGTCCACAAACTCCCGTGCCAGTGCAAAATCCGCAGATTTACGCAGCTTAACCTCAACGAACAGCAAATACTTACGGTCAGCTACGATTAAATCGATTTCGCCAAAGCGGCAACGGTAGCCACGGTCGAGAAGTTTATATTTCTTCTTTCGCAGGTACTCCCACGCCTGTTCTTCACCCCAGGCACCAAGTAAATTATTCCGTCCCATAAAGCTTTTTTAAGAAAGTCATTCTGTGAATTGGGCAAACACCATACTCCGTTATTTTCTCATAATGAAGCCGTGTGCCATACCCTTTATGTACATCAAAATTGTATTGCGGATAGGCTTTAGCCATCTCCAGCATATAGTCATCCCGGGTAACTTTGGCAAGGACAGAAGCCGCCGCAATGTTGGCGCTCAGGCTATCGCCTTTCACAACAGTATCAACCGGGATTCCAAAATCCTTGCTTCGGTTGCCGTCAATAAGGGCAAGATCCGGGCGAATGGAAAGCTTCTCCATTGCCCGCTCCATAGCAAGATACGTTGCTTGCAATATGTTTATCTCGTCAATCTCATCCTGGGTTGCAAAGGCAATTCCGTATGCGATTGCCTTTTCCTTAATAACAGGAAAGAGCTCACGGCGTTTTTTGTCTGTGAGCTTCTTACTGTCGTTCAGACCGGGGATTTGTAGTCCTTGTGGCAGAATCACCGCTGCAGCACAAACAGGCCCGGCAAGCGGTCCACGGCCTGCCTCATCCACACCGCAGATTACCCGCACACCGCGAGAGAAATGGGCATATTCAATTTCCCACATTGCGGGAGCTTCCATAAGTCATTCCTCCGGAAATTCCATAGTGAGCCGACCGAGTTTCCCTGCACGGTATTCATCCAGCAGTACCTTTGCCATCCGTTCTGTATTGATTTCGCCTCGAGCCATTAAATAGCCCCGCTTTTTGCCGCAGAGCTGCAGCAGATCATACCCGTTAATATCTTCAGGAATTTCAATACCGTATCGACTAACAAGCACCTGCGGGTACCGCGTAGCTAGCAGAACCATTAATCTGCAGGCAAGCTCTTCCACATCAATAACGCCTTCCTTTACGGCACCGGTATAGGCAAGCATCATTCCAACCTCGGGGTCATCAAACTTAGGCCAAAGGATACCTGGTGTATCCAGCAGAAGCAGGCCGTTATCCACGGTAACCCACTGTTTTCCCCTGGTTACGCCAGGTCTGTTCTCGGCCTTTGCGCCTTTACGGCCGGAGATTTGATTAATAAGTGTAGACTTTCCCACATTGGGAATGCCAACAATCATTACTTTCAGAGGTTTATTCATTCCACGGGCAGCATTACGCTCCAATTTCTCTTTTAAAACAGAACGAACTGCCGGCTGAAAATCAGAGATTCCCTTCTTCGTCTTACAATCGGTGGCAACTGTAGCCATCCCCTTGCCCTTAAAATGGCTCATCCAGCGCTTTGTTGCCTCCGGATCTGCCAAATCCATTCGGTTCAAGACAATAATACGAGGTTTTGTGCCACAAATGGCATCAATATCCGGGTTACGGCTGGAAACAGGGATTCTTGCGTCCACAATTTCGCACACTGCATCCACAAGCTTTAGGTCCGCTTCCATTTGCCGGCGGGTTTTGGTCATATGACCGGGATACCACTGGATATTCATTGCGTCCTGCATCAGTGTATCACTCCGATTCTGTCAAATTCCCGCTTACCGGTGTCAAGGCCGGGGAAAATGAGGAAAATGGCTTTGCCCAGCACTTCCCGCTTATCAATGAGACCAATTTCCGGGGAGCGGCTGTCTTTTGAATGGTTGCGGTTGTCGCCCATTACAAACAGATGTCCCTTATCTACGACAAGCGGAAATACTGTACCCTCATCCAAATTTGTGGGTGTGTTGATGTAAGGTTCATTCAGTGCAACCCCGTCAACATAAACAATACCAAGATTAAAGTCGATATCAACCGTTTGACCCTCTGTAGCAATTACCCGTTTGATAATCGGCTCACCATCGTGATAGCTATCTTTGCTGGCAACGATAATATCTCCCTGATTATAATCCTTAAAGAAAATTCCGTTAAGGAGAAGCAGATAATCACCGTCATTAAGCGTTTCGTCCATAGAGGGGCCGGACACAACTACCACACGCAGGAAGAACAGAAAAATCAGGAGCACTACCGCCAGCAAATATACAAGGTCGTGAAGATAGGTAACCACAGCTTTTTTCTTATCCATCTTCACCTTACCTGTTTGCACAGGTATCTCCTGCTGAGCATCTTCTTGCGCATCAGTATTGGCAGGTTTGGAAGTAACCAACTCTGCTTCCTGAATTTCTTCCGCAACCGCTTCCGGTTCTTCTGAAATTATTTCATTTTCAGCGTTTTGCAGTTCTTCGTTTCCCATAGATTCACACCCTTCCAGCTTCAAATTGGAATATTTCTTATATTATAAACGATATTGGCAAATAAAAAAAGAGGGTTACCCCTCTTTTTTTATACTTTTTTGAATTAAACCTTTTCCTTGACCTTGGCAGCCTTGCCGAAACGATCACGCAGGTAGTACAGCTTAGCGCGGCGAACCTTACCCTTGCGAACAGTCTCGATGCTGGCAATCCGGGGAGAATGCACAGGGAAAACCTTCTCACAGCCAACGCCGTAGCTGATACGACGAACGGTGATGGTCTCGCCGATGCCACCATGCTTACGGGCAATGATGGTGCCTTCGAACACCTGGATACGCTCACGAGAGCCTTCCTTGATCTTTACGTGTACACGAACAGTGTCGCCGACCCGCATTTCGGGCAGCTCTTCCTTCATGTACTGGTTAGACAGAGTCTTTACCAAATCCATATCTTTGTCCTCCTTAATATTTAGGCGTTCATAACAGTGGTATGCCCGGAGATATGGTTTCCGGCACTGCAGAGGACTCACCTTGTTTTCAGACCGATGTATTGTAGCACGAAATAATATAAAATGCAATAGGTTTTTTCATAATTTTCTATAATTTTTTCCATATTTTTCAGGTAATTGCCGATTGACACAGGTGTAATTATGGATTATAAATATATTTAATTGAAATTCGAGGTGTAAATAATGAAAAATAAAACCCTGTGGCTCGTCAGAACAGCCGTACTGATTGCACTGCTCGTAGTATTGCAGACGGTAACAAAAGCTGGCGGACAGTTCGTAACCGGCAGCTGTGTCAACGCAGTCCTAGCTGTAGCAGCACTGGCTTCTGGCCTTTGGAGCGGCGTAACCGTCGCACTCCTCTCCCCTTTTGCAGCATATTTTCTGGGAATCGGGCCCCAAATTATTTACATTGTGCCCGCAATCGCTGTAGGCAATCTTGTATTTGTGGTACTTATATACCTTCTTTGCAAGGGTAGTATAATCCGCCGCTGTGCAGGATGGATTGTTTCTGCAACAGCAAAGTGCGGCGTATTATATCTGCTAGTTGCAGTACTGCTGTGCAGCGTATTACCATTGAAACCTCCGCAGATTGCTATGTTTCAGGCAATGTTCTCCTGGCCGCAGTTGGTTACCGCACTCATCGGCGGTGGAATCGCATTACTGATTTCTCCGACAATAAAAAAAGCAATTCGATAAATCAAAGCAAAAGGAACCCCCCGGTAAAACCGGGGGTTCTTCATATGCGGGCATAGCCCTATGTTTCTTGCGTAATACGTAAACGCATAATAACGGCCCGCCAACTGCATTGTTTACTTGCGACCCGTAAACGGGCTGGCGGACGGGATTACTAATTGTTCACCCATTTCATCTTCTTTAAGTTGGTTCTCGATATACTCCGCAATTCGGCTCTCGTTCTTACCTACCCTATCCACATAATAACCTCTGCACCAAAACTCTTTGTT
>JAZSKZ010000091.1:0-2336 GCA_045535135.1 Faecousia sp. | reverse complement strand
CTCGCAGGCCTTTGCGATGGACACAATGTCCGTTACATTGGGAGAGAGCTTCACGATCACCGGCTTTGTGGTAACGGCCTTTACCGCCTTTGTTACCTCTGCCGCCGCCTTGGGGTCGGTGCCGAAGCTCATACCGCCGCCGTGCACATTGGGGCAGCTGACATTCACTTCCAGCCAGCCCACCTGCTCCTCTTTGTCGAGTTTTTGGCAGGTGTAGGCGTAATCCTCCACGGAAAAGCCGCTCACATTGGCCATTACCGGCTTATGGAAGCATTTTTTCAGCTTGGGCAGCTCCTCGGCAATGACTTTTTCCACGCCGGGATTCTGCAGACCTACCGCATTGATCATACCGGCAGTACATTCTGCGATCCGGGGTGTGGGGTTACCAAAGCGAGGGTCTTTTGTGGTTCCCTTAAAAGAGAATGTGCCAAGGCAGTTAATATCATATAATTCCGCATATTCGTAGCCGTAGCCGAAAGTGCCGCTGGCGGGAATTACGGGATTGGAAAGCTCCACTCCGCAGAGATTTACACTCAGTTTTCCCATAAGATTTCCTCCTTGTGCATCACAGGGCCTTCCTTGCAAATCCGCTTGTAGCCGGTGATGGTCTTGCAGCTGCAGCCCATACAGGCACCAAAGCCGCAGCCCATCCGCTTTTCAAAGCTGAACTGGCCGGAGGTTACGGAAGCCTTATATACGGCCTTTAACATCGGCTCGGGGCCGCAGGTGTAGAAATAGGAATAGTCCATATCCCGGAGAGCATCGGTAACAAAGCCGCGTACGCCGTAAGAACCGTCCACGGTGGTTACCGTAACGGAAGCGCCCAAGGCCTTAAATTCTTCCTCGAAAAAGATTTCTTCCTTGGCGTTAAAGCCCAAAATCACCTGCACAGATTTTCCCATAGCGATCAGCTTTTTAGCAAGCAGGTACATAGGCGGTACGCCTACACCGCCACCCAAAAGCACAGGTCTTTCACCGGCGAGGGACAGGTCATAGCCGTTGCCAAGGCCTGTGAGGATATCAAGCTCTCCCTCTTTCATAAGGGACATCTGCTTTGTACCCTTGCCCACCGCCTTATAGACGATGGTGAGCTTATCTCCCTCCAGATCGCATACGGAAATGGGGCGGCGCAGATAAAGGCCCGAAACGGCGATATTTACAAACTGACCGGGGGCGGTAATGTCCGAGGTATCCCCGGAGAGAACCATTTTATATACGCTCTCCGTCAGCGCCGTGTTGCTGACGATCTCAAATACACTCTTCTTCATTTTTATTCTCCTTTATATGCCGTGGTGGCGGGGCAGCATACGCCGTCCCGCCTGAAAGCACTTAGGCATCAATGGTGGAGATGGTCTGGGTGGTTTCTTCCAGAACATCCAGAAGCACACGGACAGTATCCATTGCCGTGAAGATCGTTACATTATTTTCGGTAGCCAGCTTGCGGATCTGATAGCCGTCGCTGTCTACGCCTTCGGAGCCGGGCGCCTTGGTGTTGAGCACATAGGCAATATGACCCTGACGGAGGGCATCGGGGATCTCCTCGCTGCCGTCGCTGATTTTGTTCAGAATGTGGGTGCGGATGCCGTTTGCCTTCAGGAAACGGGCAGTACCCTCTGTGGCTTCGATATTAAAGCCCAAGTTGTAGAAGCGGCGGATGAGAGGCAGCGCCTCCTCCTTGTCCCGGTCGGCAATGGTGGCAAATACCGTGCCATAATTCTGCAGATGGATGCCGGAGGCCTGTAGCGCCTTATACAGGGCGCGGTTGAGCTTGTCGTCGTAGCCGATGGCTTCGCCGGTGGACTTCATTTCGGGAGACAGGTAAGCATCCAGACCACGGAGCTTGTTGAAGGAGAACACAGGCACTTTCACATACCAGCGCTTCTTCTCCTCGGGATAGATGTCGAAAATGCCCTGCTCTTTGAGCGTCTTGCCCAAAATGACCTCGGTAGCAATATCCGCCAAGGAATAGCCGGTTGCCTTGCTCAGGAAAGGTACGGTACGGGAAGAACGGGGGTTTACCTCGATGATAAACACATTGTCGTCCTTGTCCACAATGAACTGGATATTGTAAAGGCCGATAATGCCGATGCCCAGACCCAGCTTCTTGGCATACTGCAGGATAATGCCCTTTACCTTATTGGAAATGCTGAAGGGAGGATAGACGGAGATGGAGTCGCCGGAGTGAACGCCGGTGCGTTCCACCAGCTCCATAATGCCGGGAATGAATACATTGATACCGTCGCAGATGGCATCCACTTCCACTTCCCTGCCCTCGATATACTTATCCACCAGAACAGGCTTGTCCTCGTCGATTTCAAGGGCGGTTTTCAGATAAT
>JAZSKZ010000105.1:0-2405 GCA_045535135.1 Faecousia sp. | reverse complement strand
CACGGCGGTCTGCGCTCTTGAGGGACAGAATCTCATCAATTCTACCCTGACCGATGTTGGAATATCCCTCTCTGCCAAGGCCGGTGTCCATAAACAGCTCGTGAATGTCCTTAAGGCGGGCAGACTGCTTGTTGATATAAAACTCACTGTCGCCGGAACGATAGTACCGACGGGTAACCATCACCTCGTCCGCATCATAGGAAAGCGCCCGGTCTGCATTGTCTAAGGTCAGGGTGGCTTCCGCAAAGCCAACGGCAGCACGCTTGGCCGTACCGCCAAAGATGATGTCTTCCATCTTAGCGCCACGGAGTGTCTTGGTGCTCTGCTCACCCATTACCCACAAAATTGCGTCAGAAATATTGGATTTACCCGAACCGTTGGGACCGACAATGGCGGTAATATCATCGCCGAAGCGGATCAAGGTTTTATCCGGGAAGGACTTAAAGCCCTGCACTTCCAAGCTTTTTAAGTACACAATCAAACCTCATAACTTTTGTATATTTTTTATCAATTTATTATATCGAAAAAGTAGATAAAAAGCAAGGTTTTCTTCGGTGTTTTTTATACTTTTCTCCCTGTTTTTCGGAATAAAATGCGACAGAGAAAACTCTGTCGCATTGAAACTTAAAACTTTCCGCCTCTTCCGCCGAAGCTTCTGCCCCCTGAGGAGCCGGAAGAACTCTTTGGCTTTTCCCGCCGGGTGGTAGTATGGTACAAATACAGGTCCAGCACCTGAGTCATTTGCAGGCTGCCAGGGCGCACATAATCCGCCGCAGAATGCTTGCTTCGTACGCTTTTCAGCTGGGCGATCATAATAAGCACCACAATGAGTGCTACTACCGCACCGATACCCAAGCAGATAAGCGCTGTCTTCCACGGAGAGAAGCTACCCTCACCGCCACCATTTACCAGTATATCCTCCACCTGATATAGGAACGCGAGCGCAGCGCCGTTTACATCTCCTGTTTTCAGTTTGGGAACGATGGCATCCTCCAAACGGTCCAGCCCACGGTCTCCAAATGTCTTTATGCAGCTTCCGCTGGTGCAAATATAATACTCCCGCTTTGCCATACTGACAAGAAGCAAAATGCCGTCATCCCGGAAACTGCCGGTGCTGTAAAAGCTTTCGGCATAGGTTTTTGCGCTTTTTCCGCCGAAATCTGCAGCCGTGAGCACTACAATATCCACCCCGTGGTGCCGGGACGCTGTCTCCAGCTTCTCACCCAGCACCCATTTTTGTGAATCGGAAATATTGTTTTCCCCGTCAAACAAGTACTCCCCTGCAGCAGACACAGAAAGCGTTCCAAAGAGCAGGAGAAAAAGGAGCAGAAAAATACAAATCTTTTTCATTTTTCTACCTCCTTTACAGCAGCAGGGATATGAGGTAGCTAAAAAGCCCCACGGCTGCCGTAAGCCCTGCCCACCAAGTGAATGCAAGACCCTTATCCATAGGAAGATTTCCCACGAATTTTCCTGTCTGCCCGTTCATGGCAAATAAATAATCCTTATCTCTGTACCGGGTTGAGAGCACCCACACAGGGCAGAGTGCATAACGGGTCGTTCCCCGGCTGAGTCCGATCCGGGTGGATGTGGGTATCACCGAGGTGTACCCTACCACCGTAGAAGTAAATGTGGCTTCTACGGAATTTTTTATACGCTGATTTGCCCGCTTCACACTTTCCTCGGCGGTAATATCGTATTTATCCGCAAAATAGCCGGCAAGATACGCCGTTTGAAAATCCACGGCCTTCTGCAGGTCAAAAGGCTCCAGCGATTCCATCAGCGCATCGTCCATTTTGGAAGAGCCATCCACCGGCACGCCGTCAAAGCCCATACTGCCTTTGCGGACAATGTGATAATAGCTGGTACGGGTATAGTAATAGCGGCTGTCGCTCCAATGGCGCACCCGGGTGGCACGGTAGTTAACAGCGCCCCGGGCATCCGCATCAAACAGCCACACCGGCACATAGATGCCCTTAATCTCCCGAATGTGGTTTTCGTCCTTAAACACCTTGGGAAGCAAGACTTTTCCTTTTAAGTGCTTTTTATAGCCCTCCACCGCATCCTCACGGCTGAGCGCAAATGGCAGCACACAGTCCGGTTTCAGCTGACCGCTCAGCTGACCGGCCAATACCACATTGTTATTGCAATAGGGGCATTGGGTTGCTGCAGTTGTGTTATCAGAAATAATCTCGCCGCCGCAGGAATTGCATATGTAGGTGCGGAGGGTTTCCTCCTCACCTTCCCACTGCGTACCGGCAGTATTTTCCCAGGAGATGTCCTCAGGGATATCATCGTCTAATACCTCGTCCATCTGCTTCAGGGCATCCATATCAATTTCTGCCTCGCAGTAGGGGCATTTCATCTTCTGTATATCGCTTTCAAAATGCAATGCGCCGCCACAG
>JAZSKZ010000132.1:0-4888 GCA_045535135.1 Faecousia sp. | reverse complement strand
TTACGCAAGAAACATAGGGCTATGCCCGTATATGAAGAACCGCCGGTTTTACCGGTGGGTTCCCTTTTATTTGGGGATTTATGTTGTGGAGGGCTGCTCGGCAGGTGTTTGTTGTGAAGCAGCTTGCTCTGCGGCTAATTGTTTGTTCATCCTTTTGCGCAGCAAAATGTAGTAGATAATCTGTGCGGCGGAGCTGATTACATAGGAAATAGGGTAGCACAGGTAAAGATACTCAATGGTTCTGTGGGCGGGGAAGAAGAACCAGATCCAAATCAGCCGGGGCGCGAGAAGCGCCGCCACATTTATAGCGGTAACGCCCAGAGATTTGCCGATGCCACGGGTGCAGCTGAGGACCAGGTCAGAGACGGTATAAAGCAAATAACTCCAGATGAGGATGAACATCAGGCTTCTGCCGGCTTTAATGACCTCTGGGTTATTGTTAAAAATGCCGATACAGAAGTCGGAGAACACGGTGGCGAATGTACACATAACTGCCACAACAGCACCGCAGGCCAGAATAGATTTGATCGTCAGCTTGTCTATTCTCTTGTATTTCTTAGCGCCGAAGCACTGGCCGGAAAAGCTGACACAGGCAAGGGCAAAAGCGTGGATTACCTGATAGATTATGCTTGCCACATCCTGTGCGGCAGTTTTGCCGGCAATGATAGCGGTATTATCGAAGGAGTTGATGGAGCTTTGGATGATCATATTGGAAAGACTAAAGAGAATGCCGTTAATGCCGTTGGGAATACCGATGCGGGCAATCACCTTCAGGGACGGGCCGTGGAAGCGCAGCTTCTTAAAGGAGAGACGGTAGGCATCGTTTTGGCTGAACAAAATTCGCAGGATAACCAGCATGGAAAGCGTCTGCGCTGCAGCGGTGGCGATGGCTACGCCTGCCACATCCATTTTACATACAATAACAAGGATTAGGTTCAGCGCCACATTCACAATACCGCTGAAAAGAAGAATGTACATAGGACGCTTGGTGTCACCAAAGGAGCGGAGGATTGCCGCGCCGAAGTTATAGATAACCGTTGCGGGGAGACCGGCAAAGTAAACCTGCAGGTACAGTGTGGATTTTCCCAAAATGGCTTTGGGCGTATCTAACAGCTGCAGCATAGGTCTGGAAATCAGAATACCGACGACACCCAGTACGAAACCTGCTACGATAGACAGCAATACGCCGGTATGCATACTTTTCTTCAGAAGCGTTTCGTCATTTGCACCCTTTAAGTTGGCACAGCGGACGGTCAGACCTGAGGCAAGACCATTGCTCATATTAACAATCATAGCGGTGATGGATGCGGTGGCACCGATGGCAGCCAACGCAATTTCGCCGTCTGCGGCAAATTGGCCGACAACGGCACGGTCTGCCAGTGAATACAGCTGCTGCAGTACCAGCGTAAACAGCACGGGGATTGCAAAGGCAAATAGCTTTTTGACGATAGACCCTTGGGTCATATCCAATGTATTTCTCCTTACCATTATATCACTCCTTTTCCAATGGATATTATACTACCATATTTCTTGCTGTCAAGCGCGCGGGAAATTTATTGACGGGGTGAGATCCGTGTGGTAAAATAACTACAATATGAATATCTGAGGAGGAATTTACGGTGAAATTCAAGATTGTAACCGATTCCAGCGCTAACAGAAAAACCGCTACAGATGGAATCCCGGCAGCTTCTGTACCCCTGACCATCCGGGTAGGGGAGAAGGAGTTTGTGGATGATGAGCATCTGCAGCTGGATGAAATGCTTAATACACTCGCAGCCTATAACGGCAAGTCCTCTACCTCCTGCCCCAATGTAGATGACTATCTGGCTGCTTTTGGAGATGCGGAGCGGGTTTTCTGCATTACCATTTCCAGCAACCTCTCCGGTAGCTTTAACGCCGCCCGTCTGGCAAAGGAGGAGTATGAAGCTACTTATCCCGACCGAAAGGTTTATGTAATTGATTCCTTAAGCGCCGGTCCTGAAATGAAGCTTCTTGCAGATAAAATCGCAGAGCTGATTAAATCGTCCGCACTTTATGAGGAGATTTGTAAAAAGATTAGTAAGTATCAGGAGACCACCCGCACGATTTTCTGCTTGGAGTCTCTCCGCAATCTTGCCAACAACGGCAGAGTCAGCCCCGTAACGGCGAAGATTGCCGGCGTTTTGGGCATCCGGGTCGTGGGCAAGGCCAGCGATGTGGGAACTTTGGAGATGACGGATAAATGCCGGGGTGAAAAGAGCGCTGTTGCCCGTATTTTTCAGCGTATGCAGGAAATGGGCTACAAGGGCGGCCGGGTGCTGATTGATAACTGCTGCAACCTGCCTGCGGCAAAGGCACTGCAGGAGCTGGTGCATAAAGCCTTCCCGAAAGCAAGCGTAGAGCACGATAACTGCGAAGGTCTGTGCAGCTTCTATGCAGAAAAGGGCGGTTTAATCATCGGATTTGAAACAACTTAAAAGATCTGCCGCCGCAGAATTTCTGCGGCGGTCTTGATTATTTTGGCGGACCGTATTATAATAGATATATTGTTGCAAGGGAACAACGGACAGAAAGAAGATGATTCGTATGATGGTTGGCTTTGATAACGAAAAGTATATAAGAATCCAATCTGCCCATATTCAGGACAGAATTCAGGCCTTTGGCGGTAAGCTGTATCTGGAATTTGGCGGTAAGCTCTACGATGATTACCACGCCGCCCGGGTGTTGCCCGGTTTCCAGCCGGACAGCAAGCTGCGGATGCTGCTCCAGATCAAGGAAAAGGTAGAGGTGGTTATTGCCATCAATACCGATGACATTGAGAAAAACAAGGTCCGGGGCGACTTGGGCATTACCTATGACCGGGACGTGATTCGGCTGATTGATATTTTCCGGGGTCTGGGTCTGTATGTAAGCTCTGTGGTACTTACCCGGTTTAACGGCCAGCCCAGTGCCAAAGCATTTCAGGCACGGCTGGAAGGCTTGGGCATCCGGGTATACCATCATTATTATATTGAGGGCTATCCTGCGAATATTTCCCATATTGTCAGCGACGATGGCTACGGAAAAAATGATTTTATCGAAACCAGCAGGGAGCTGGTGGTGGTTACCGCACCCGGTCCCGGCAGCGGTAAGCTGGCAGTTTGCCTAAGCCAGCTGTATCACGAGCATAAGCGGGGCGTAAAGGTTGGCTATGCTAAGTTTGAAACCTTCCCCATTTGGAACCTGCCGCTGAATCATCCCGTAAACCTTGCCTATGAGGCAGCTACCGCTGACCTTAACGATGTAAATATGATTGACCCCTTCCATTTGGAAGCCTATGGGGTTACGACCGTGAACTATAACCGGGATGTGGAAGCATTCCCTGTGCTGGTTGCTATGTTCGAGCGGATTTTAGGGGAGTGCCCCTACAAATCTCCCACGGATATGGGCGTAAATATGGCGGGTTTGAGTATTACAGATGACGATGTGTGCCGGGAGGCCTCCTGTCAGGAGATCCTCCGCCGGTATTACCGGGCAATGTGCCTGCAAAAGCAGGGCAAGGCGGCGGATGCGGAAGTGCTGAAGCTAGAGCTTTTGATGAAGAAGGCCGGCGTATCTGCAGACAGACGCCGGGTTGTAACGCCCGCACTGCAAAAAGCGGAGCTTACCGGCAGACCTGCGGCGGCATTGGAGCTGCCTGACGGCAGGATCGTTACCGGCAAGACCTCCAGTTTGTTGGGAGCCTGCGCGGCGCTGCTTCTCAATGCACTCAAGGCACTTGCCGGGGTAGAGGATGAGGTACATCTGATTTCTCCCAGCGTTTTGGATCCCATTCAACATCTGAAGGTGGACCATTTGGGCCACCGCAACCCCCGCCTTCATTCTGACGAGGTGCTGCTGGCGCTCTCTATCAGCGCGGCAACCGACCCGGTGGCAGAGCGGGCAATGGAGCAGCTCAGCAAGCTCCGTGGCTGTGAAGCCCATTCTTCCGTTATTCTTTCGGAAGTGGACGAAAAGACTTTTAAGAAGCTGGGTATGAACCTGACCTGCCAGCCCCAATATAAAGCATAAACATCAGCCGGCCTTTTAAGGTCGGCTGGGTTTTTATTACAAAAATTAGGAAAAATTTTTGGTATTTTTTCGAAAAAAACAGTTGACAAACAGATTAAGCCGTGATAATATATCCAAGCGTGCGCAGGAAAACTATGCGCATTGCACTGCGATGATGCAGGAGATTGCGTCGAAAGGCGGTAACTTCTGCGGAGTATGTCCGGTCATCGGGCGGCTGAATTGCTTCTGTTTTCGCTGCGTATATCGCTGGGACAGAGGGAAGGTCGGCCTTGCGTCGGCCATTTTTCTTGGCTCGGAATGATACGCACGGCGGCGTTAACAAGCAGTTCGACCGTACCCAGGCACCACGAAAACTGAGTACGTTTTATCAAGGAGGAAAACAAACATGGCAAACCAGGAAATGATCCGCATCCGGCTGAAGGCTTACGATCATCAGCTGATCGACTCCAGCGCGGCAAAGATCGTGGAGACCGCAAAGCGTAACGGAAGTCGGATCGTAGCCATGTCGTTCTGTGAGCCAAGGAGTTGTAGTTAACACTTGTCTTCCTAAGACCGCTTGGCCTCCGACTTTTTGCGGTCTCAACGATTTTTGCTGCGCTGGAGTCGATCAGCTGGTGATCGTAAGCCTTCAGCCGGATGCGGATCATTTCCTGGTTTGCCATTTTTGTGTTTTCCTCAAGTCGGATCGTAGCCATGTCGTTCTGTGAGCCAAGGAGTTGTAGTTAACACTTGTCTTCCTAAGACCGCTTGGCCTCCGACTTCCGCATCCGGCTGAAGGCTTACGATCATCAGCTGATCGACTCCAGCGCGGCAAAGATCGTCGAGACCGCAAAGCGCAACGGCGCTTCCGTGTCCGGCC
>JAZSKZ010000130.1:0-8672 GCA_045535135.1 Faecousia sp. | reverse complement strand
TCACCAATCGGTAAAAGGTTCGGGTTTGAATGTTTTGGTACGCCGGAAGGGACTCGAACCCCCAACCCTCAGAACCGGAATCTGATGCTCTATCCATTGAGCCACCGGCGCATTTGCTTTGCTATTATAGCAATGTTTTGCCGTTTTGTAAAGTCTGAATTTGTATTTTTCCAAAACAGTTGTTTTCTTCGGCAAAAGGTGCTATAATAACCGTAAATTCCGCTTTTTCTACTTAAAAGGAGGGTTTCCCCATGGCTTCTGTACATAATTTTCGCTCCGCTCTGAACGGCTTCAATCGGGAAGATGTGGTGCATTACATTGAGTTTATTAACAACCGCAACAAGACCCAGCTGGAGCAGATGCAGAATCAGCTTCGTGTTGCCCAGAGCCGGGAGCAGGAGCTGCTTGCCCGTGTGGATGAAGCACAGGCACGGGTGCGTGCTTTAGAGGAAAAACTGAAAAGCGCAGAAGCCGGCGAGCCGGGCAACGCCACCGAGGAAGAGTTGGAGGCTTACCGCCGGGCAGAACGGGCCGAGCGTCTTGCTCAGGAGCGGGCAGACCAGATTTATGCCCAGGCGCAGGCCGTACTCACCAGCGCCACCGCCAATGCCCAAACTGCCGCCGGGGACATTTCTGCCCTGACCGAGCAGCTTTTAGACCTGCTTACCCAGTACCGCACCTGTGCGGAGAGCGCCTGTGAAACCTTCCAGGATGCTGCAGCCTCTTTGGATACCATTGAAAAATAAGGAAAATGGCAAAGCCCGGCGGCTTTGCCATTTTTTAGGATGGATTGTATGATTGAACGAAAACCTGCTTATTTTGATGATTTCACCTGTCTGGCAGGCACCTGCCCGGAAAGCTGCTGCCACGAATGGGAAGTAGACATTGACGACACTTCCGCAGAACTGTACCGCACACTCCCCGGTCCGTTGGGAGATGCCCTCCGGGCGGTCTTACGGGATGAGGACGGCAGCACTTATATGACAATTCAAGACGGTCGCTGTCCTATGTGGCGCAATGACGGTCTGTGTGAAATCCAGTGCCAACTGGGGCACGATGGCTTAAGCAAAACCTGCCGGGAATATCCCCGCATCTCCCACGATTACGGCGATTTTCGGGAGCTGGGGTTGGAACTCTCCTGCCCTGCCGCAGCGGCGCTGATTCTCCGCTCTGACAAACAGGCACTTCTTACTATCCCCCGCCCTGCAGACATTCCTGAGGACTATGACGAAGAATGTATGGAAACTTTACTCCGCAGCCGGAAAACCCTTCTGCAATTTTGGGAAACCTCTGATTATTCTATTCCCCAAATGCTGGCTATCACTTATTTGTACGCACTCAATGTGCAGGCGGAAATTGACGGTGGCGAAGCGTCTGCCTTTTGCACGGAACAGCTTTTGCAGCGTGGTGCCGCTCTGGCGCAGCCCGGCGATATTCACAGCGTTTTTCATCGCTTTTTGCAGCTTGAAATTCTCACCGACCGATGGCGCGCCCGGCTCGTCCCGGAAAAAGCTGCCTGTTGGCACCCGGAAACGAAAAATTTTGTCCGTTACGGTCTTTTGCGCTACTATCTTCAGGCCGTTTCGGATTACGATTTGCTCTGTCGGGTAAAATGGTTAGTGGTGAGCGCTCTGCTGCTCTCTTATATGGAGGGAGATTTCCTGCAAAATGCCCAGCTTTTCTCCAAAGAAATTGAAAACAGCCGGGACAATATGGATACCCTTTGGGACGATGCCTACACCTGCCCGGCCTTTTCTGACTTAGGCCTTTTGGGATTGCTTTTGGCAGATGCCCCTGTTATAATGAAGTAAACCATCCTTGTGAAAGGAGCTTTCTATGGACAAAATCGCTGTTTTGATTCCCTGCTATAACGAAAGCCTGACTGTGCAAAAGGTCGTTACCGACTGGAGGACCGCACTGCCGGAGGCCACCGTCTATGTTTACGACAACAACTCCACCGACGGTACCGACGAGCTTGCCCGGCAGGCGGGCGCTACCGTGCGCTACGAATATCAGCAGGGCAAGGGCAACGTCATTCGCAGAATGTTCCGGGAAATCGATGCCCAAGTCTATGTGATGGTGGATGGCGACGATACCTACCCCGCAAACCGCGCCCGGGAAATGGTAGATTTGGTGCTTTCACGGCAGGTGGATATGGTCATCGGCGACCGGCTGTCCTCCACTTATTTTACGGAGAACAAGCGCCCCTTCCACAATTTTGGAAATACACTGGTTCGTTTTAGTATCAATACTCTGTTTTCCGCCAATGTCCGGGATATTATGACCGGCTGCCGGGCCTTCAGCTATGAGTTTGTGAAAACCTTCCCGGTGCTTTCCGGCGGCTTTGAAATTGAAACAGAAATGACAATTCACGCGCTCGACAAGAATTTGCACATTGCCAATGTGGTCATCCCCTATAAAGACCGTCCCGAGGGCAGCACCTCTAAGCTTAACACCGTTTCTGACGGTCTGAAGGTGCTCAAAACCATCGTCCGCCTGCACAGAAACTATAAGCCCGCTTCTTTCTTCGGTATATTTGGCGCTGTGCTTCTGCTTTTGGCTACCGGCTTTTTCATTCCCGTGCTCATCACCTATATCCGCACCGGGCTGGTGCCCAACTTCCCCACCCTGATTGTGTGCGGCTTTGCGGCTCTTGCGGCCCTGCTCTCTTTCTTTACCGGCCTGCAGCTGCAAAATGCCGTGCAGAAAAACAAGCACGATTTTGAGCTGGAGCGCATTCGGGTAAATAAGGAACTGCGCACTATGTGCAAGGAGAACGAAAATGTATCGAATTCCTGACGCAAGCCGGCCTCTCATCCAAAGGCTTTTCATTCTTTTGGTTGCCGCCGTTACGATTCTTATTTGTGTGATTCCTATGGGGGAACTACCGCTTTGGAACGGAGAAATCCCCGGCCACCGAAATCAGTATGAGCTGATGGCAGAGGCAATTCTTAACGGCAGAATCGAATTTGCCTACGGCGACGAAGCCGAGCTGGAAAAGCTGACAAATCCCTACGACCCGGACGAGCGAAAGGCCTCCGGCGTCCGCTACCACTGGGATCATGCCTATTATAAGGGCCATTATTATATGTATTTCGGCATCGTCCCTGTTTTTCTGGCCTTTCTCCCCTACCGGATTCTCACGGGGCAAGCGCTGACTACCTATCACGGTACCCAGCTGTTTGCGGCATTCATCATTGCCGGCATCTTCGCTCTGTTTTATCTGCTGAAAAAGCGATTTTTTAAGAGTATGCCCTTGGGCGTATACCTTTTGCTGTCTGCCGCTTTTTCTGTTATGAGTGTGTGGTACAGCATTGCCGAGCCGGCACTCTACTGCACCGCTATCACCGCCGCTCTGGCGCTGGAAACTTGGAGCCTGTACTTTTTCTTCCGGGCTGTGTATGTGGCAGAGCGGGAAAACCGGCAAATTCTGTTTGCCGGCATTGGGGCGCTTTTGGGTGCGCTGGTCTTCGGCTGCCGCCCGCCAATTGCCCTTGCCAATATTATTGTGCTCCCCCTGCTCTATGTCTTTTTGCGGCAAAGAAAAATCACCGGCAAGCTGATAGGTAAGTTGGCGCTTGCCGCCGTACCCTATGCGGTTGTAGGCGTCTGCCTGATGGTTTATAATTATGTTCGCTTTGAAAATCCCTTTGAGTTTGGCCAAGCCTATCAGCTAACGGTTGCTGACCAATCAAATTACCGCTTCAGCTTCAACTTCCCCCAACTGCTGCGGATTTTCAACGGCACTGTGGAGAACTTTCTGCAGTATCGCAGTATGAACGTGGACTTCCCCTATTTGCAGACAAACGGTATCTTTTTCAACTTCCCTATTTTGGTGCTGTCTTTCTCAGTACTCAGCGCCCCGGTTTGGAAAAGAGCAAAAGTTACCGGTCTGCGGCCTTTCCTCATTGGACTTGCCGTCAGTGCTTTGCTGATTACCGCCATAGATGTTATGTGGTCCCCCTACCTTTTGGAACGGTACAGAACAGACATCTATTTCCTGATGGGAATCGGCTGCTTTACCGCACTGGGGCTTTGGTTTGAGGAAAGCCGGCAGAAAAAGGTCCTGACGGCTACCTTTTCTTTCCTCTCCATCTTTACGCTTACATCTGCCTTCCTTCTTTGCGTCCGCACAATCGGCGTCTATTACCCGGAGAAAGTAGCAGAAATCGCCCATGCCCTCGGCCTGTCATAACAATTTTTCCCTTTTTGTATAATAAGAAAGCCGCAAAGGAATTCCTTTGCGGCTTTTTATTACTTCAGTTCCACACTGTTAAGGACCAGTGCGCTATACAAAAACAGCACATCCTGATTCTCAAAGGTGATATGGTTATTCAGCATATAGGTGCCGCCGGCCAACCAACGGGTATCCAAAACGGTTACCTTGGCATAATCCTGAACCAGCAGCGGAATAAGGGATCTGCCGAAGGAATCCCGGAACACCACCAATTCTCTGTCGGTGGTGGCTTTGGGGTTTTCAATGACGATCTTTCCGCTTTCCTTGGAAAGGAACACTTCATACATATCGCCATAGACTTCGTACTTACCATTGCCCTTATCTACCAGCTCCACCTTACTGCGGTCCCAGTCGTAAACACCCTTTACGGCTTCTGCACCGTCGTAGCTGACCAGGCAATTATCCAACACATCACTGCGCAGCAGGAACATTTCCTCTCCTGCCACCGGCAGAGCAATCTGTCCGTAGTATACACCGTAGAAGATGTCTTCCAGCTTCTGCACGGTAAAGTCTGTTTCCTTGGGACCCTGAACTCCCATGGAATTTGCAAGCTTTTGGGCTACATCCAAAAGTTTTTCCTGCCGCCAGTGGGTATCGGTACGGTAAAAATCGGAAAGCTCCAGCTTATCCAGCAAATCAATATGGGTTGCCCAGGAAGCATTGGCCTGTACATCCGCAAACAGCTTGCCGTAATCCAGGGACATATGACCACTGGGTCCTGCCAAATAATAGTTTTTGTCGGGGATGACTGACATATACACATTACAGCCCTCCGCATCCTTCAGATACTTTTCGTAAATTCTCTGAATGGAGGCAAGGTTCTTTTGGAACACCTCTTCGTTGAGGAGTGCCATTTCTGCAATATAGCCGTTATGAATATACTTGTCGTTATTGTCGCTCTGGTTCAGGGCATACAGGTGGAACATTGCCTTCAGCTGTCGGAAGGCATCCCGCAGGGGGAACTGATCCAGGGTGTATGCGTTAAACTCGGACATAAAAGAGCTGTCGCCCTTTTGTAAAATGTTCTCCACACTCAGCTCCGGGAATTTATCCAGATAGCTGCGCTCCGTAAAGGAGTAAACCTGATTGGGAGATAACCAGGTAAATCCGGTGAGAATCAGCCAAAGGCCTGCCACCAGAGCAGCGCCAATGGCTCTTATTTTCTTGCTCATTTCGCTGCCTCCTTAGAATCTGAAATACAAAAACGGGCTGAATGCGCCGTCCACCAAATAGCCGGTGCAAAGCAACAGTAAAAGAATCAATACGAGGGGCTCTAAAAATGCCACCACGGAACCGGTTTTTTGACCGTCTGCTAGGCGATTCGCCGTATTCTTCACCAGGCTGGTAGAGCCGACGATACCCAGAACGAAGAGTACCGCAAAGCTGCCAAGGTAGTAAAGGGTTGCTTCGCTTACAAGGGGCAGACCTGCAAAGCCGAACATACCTGCCAAGTCTTTACCCGCCTGAGAAAGGTCGGTAGCATTGAAAAGAACGAAGCCAAGCACTACAACCAGCATTGTATAGAAATGGCGGAAAACTGCGGGCATTTTCTTAATCGCCGGTATCCATTTTTCAATCAGCAGGCAAAGGGCATACAAAAGTCCCCATAAGATGAAATTCCAGGACGCACCGTGCCAGAAACCGGTGAGCATCCAAACCACTAAGGTGTTAAACAGCCATCTTGCCTTGCCTACCCGGTTGCCGCCCAAAGGAATATACACATAGTCCCGGAACCAGGAACCCAGACTCATATGCCAGCGACGCCAGAATTCAGCAACGGACTTGGACATATAGGGATGGTTGAAGTTCTCAATAAAATGGAAGCCAAATACTCGGCCCAAGCCAATCGCCATATCGCTGTAACCGGAGAAATCAAAGTAGATATTCAAGGCAAAAGCGATGGCATACATCCAGTAAAACAGCACGCTCTGGTCGCCGCTTTCCCGGTACAGCCGCATCAACAGAGCAAAATTATCTTCAATAATGATCTTCTTTGCAAGGCCGATAATAAACCGGCGCAGGCCCAGAGCAATCTCATCCCAGCTGTGAGTACGGTCATCGAGTTCCCGGGCCACATCCACATACCGGACAATAGGGCCGGCGATCAACTGGGGAAAAAGCGCCACATAAGCGCCAAAGTTAATGGGATTTTTCTGCACTTCCGTATTGCCGCGGTACACATCAATGGTGTAGCTCATTGCCTGGAAGGTGTAAAAGCTGATACCTACCGGCAGTGCCAACCGCAGAAGTGGTGTGCTGAGACCTGTCAGTGCGTTAAAGTTCTCCACGAAGAAATCGGCATACTTAAAAAGAGCCAACAGCGCAACACTGGTGATTACACTGATGCAAAGCCAAATTCTTTTCCAAAGCTTTGTGCTTGCTTTGCCAATGGCAAGACCGCAGCCCCAGAACATCAGGATAGAGCCGATCATCAAAAAAACGTAGATAGGCTCACCCCACGCATAGAATACCAAGCTGAAAGCCAGCAGGATTAAATTCTTTGCGAAAAGGCCAGCCTTCTTACAAAAGGCCGCCTTGCCCCCCGCCCGGAACAGCCCTTCTACCGCCCAGGAAATCAGGAAGTAAGAAAGGATCACTGCCGGCAGGAAGTAATACAAAAAGGGAATGCTGGAAAAAAGCATGTGTTTCTTCCTCCTAAATTATGTTCTTATATGCACACCGAGAAAAACGGAAACTGTTTTCATCGGTATCTATAAAGCAGATACGCAGTAAAAAGGCAGCGGCAACGCCGCTGCCTTTTTTGCGGATTCATTATCCCTGAATTGCTTCGTTGTGCAGAACGGTAGCATTAGCCAGCTTGCCGCAGAAACCGTCAATGATCTCACCGTTACCGAAAGCAACGACCAGGCAGTTACCAACGTTGGCAATGTACAGCTTCTCGGGGAAACCGCACATCCAGCGGTTGCCCTGGATAGCTTCCCGCATAGCGGTAGCAAATGCACTATAGTCAGCACCGTCCACCAGGTTGAACGCGCCAGCGGTAAAGGTGTTCTGATTCATAGCGTGAATCACAGAAGCAGCAGCACTAATCTTAGTCAGTTCTGCTTCAGGAACCAGCAGCAGGTTCATCAGATAAGCGGTATCTGTAGTCGGAACAGCACCGGGTGCATTGTCTACCATGTTCTCATAACCGCCACCCATAACAAAGGGTCTCTCGTTTTCACCCATGGCATTCCAGGCAGTCTGCAAAGCGGTCAGAGCCTCTACGGTTTGTACAGGGGTATTTTCCTTCTTTTCGCAACCGGCAAAAGCCACAACCAGAGTCAGTGCCAGCAGCAGAGCAATTAGTTTTTTCATTGTTTCATTTCCTTTATTCTTAAATTTTTGTTGAGTTTAGGATTATTATTACGATACTCAGGGTACCGATACCTACAGAGAATATGTCAGGCTTTTCCCAGGAACGAAAGACCGAAGGATTTCGTCCGCACAGACTTGCCGCAAAGGCATCCATACTCACGCCAATTGCCCAAGCAAAAACCGTTTGATCTTCTCCTGAACCGCCAGTTTTTTCCAAGCCTTGCGTATTATAACAGTAGGTAATGCCCTTGTCAATAGATATCATAAAAAGTTCACAATTTCCTTTTTTCTCGGTGGTTTTATGATTTTTTTCGTCTTTTTTACACTCCCTCCGCCTGATGGACCACTGCTTCAAAACATTGATCTTTACCGAGGCTCTCATATCCAAAGCAAAAATCTTTCTTCAATTGATATTCGTGCCCATCTGCTTATAAATCCTTTGTACAATAACCTATTGGAGCTTCTGTCAATAAAATAAGGCTTGGCAATTTGAAAAAAAGTGTTGACAAACCAACCTTCGATTGCTATAATACGAGGGCTATCGAACGAAGCAACCAAATATGGGGGTATAGCTCAGCTGGGAGAGCGCTTGAATGGCATTCAAGAGGTCAGCGGTTCGATCCCGCTTATCTCCACCACCGAGTCCTGAAAACAAATGGTTTTCAGGACTTTTTCTTTGTCAAAACGGTGGTTTTACCTCTCAAATGCCATTTTTTCGAACCGGTTCGCTACACCCGATTGAGGCGCTACACTTTATCTTGAATCCATCTTGAATCAGGACGATTTTACCCTGTCCACATAGTCCAATATATTTCCGAAAGTTCCCTTGCCTTTTTTCGAAAAAGCTTCGCTCATTCTTCTTGCCGCATCTTTCCGAACAGATTCTTCCACGTGGAGATAATGTCTGGTCATATCCATATCCGCATGGCCGGCAATGCTCTGAATCGTCTCCATAGAGACGCCCAGCGCCTGCATCTGCGAAATAAAGGTATGCCGGCAGGAGTGTGGCGTCAGCACGCGGACACCCTCTACCGTTCCGATCGCTTCCTTGAAGAGCTTCGCAAAGTAGGAAGGATTGCAGGGAGAGCCGGGCTTCTTGGGAGATTCCCAAATAAAC
>JAZSKZ010000109.1:0-17828 GCA_045535135.1 Faecousia sp. | reverse complement strand
ACATCAGGGGGTGTGTGATTTATTTCCCGGCTTCCCTGTTCTTGCTTCGCATCAGGTTGCAAATTACTTAACCAGCTTGCCGGAGTAGGCAGTTAATACTTCGCCGGTGCCGATCCGGGCTGTGATTTCAATTGTGTTTTTGCCATCTGCCAAGCTTTGCAAAGTTGCCGTATCGATTATGGCACTGCCTATGGGCGCAAATTTATACACATTCAGATCGCAGGTGTACAAATGCTGGGTAAAAAGCGCCTTGCCTGCAGAGTCTTTTACGGTAATGGTGGTGTAGCTGATAGGATAATTGGCGGTAATCTCCATTGCGGAGAGTTCACTCATATTCACCGTATCTTTTGTATGGCTTGCGCTTACCTCGGCCTTTTCTACGGGGTCAGTACCCAAAAATTCGGGAATGGTAAAGGGCAGAGCGCCACGCTCAAACAACTTGGCAAAGGAGAACTTTGCATCCTCATTGCCAAAGCCGTCTATTGTAATGCCGTTTTCCTGCTTGGAGGGATTTCTGGCAAGGGTCTGGTCCAGGATCTTAATATAACTCTTACTGCCGTCAATCGTGCCGTCAGTCTTTCTGATAACCACAGGCTTGGTGCTTGCCAGCATTACATGGCCACCGGAGGAGCCGCGGAAGTAGATAATGCCATCCGAAGGCTGCAACAAGGCGTAGGCCTCAAACATTCTCTGTTCGCCGTTTTCCTTGACCATATCACGGGTATCCAACTCAACGGGATACTTATAGCTCTTAATTTCCGGGTCAATGTAATAATCGCCCACATGAATACAACCACGGTCAGGGAACATATCATAAGTATACTCAAAGCTCAGGCTATTGCTGACACGGGACCATGCCCAATAGACAGCGCTAGAGCATACATTGGCAGCAAGTTTTTCCCAAGGCTGCTTCAGCGTCTCAAGGACATCGACATCCAACATACCGTTGCTCTCGTCATAATAATGCATAAAGTTATACAGGCTGCCTCTGCCCCCTATAATATATGGCATACCGCCATATACTTTACCTTCACTCAAACCGACGAATGTGTCGCCGCTGTAAAAAATAAGCTTCTTGCTGGGGGTCCAGGCAATTCTGTTCTGATAACGCATAAAGTCTACACAGAGCTACCGCTGTTCATCCACGGTCATCTCGCTGCTCGCGACAGGAAGGGCATCCAAATCCGCCTGGGTAAGCGGCTTTGCCACATCGGTCTTCACTGCGGGAGCGGTGGTTTCCGTAGGCTCTACATTACCATTGGCGCATCCGGTGAAGAGCATAGCAAGAGAGAGAATTGCCAGTAAAATGCTGATTGTTCTTTTCATATGGACGACCTCCATTCGGATCTAAATATGGTTTTATTGTAGCATATACGGGACGTTTGTCAATTAATTTCTTATTTAAGATACACAAGCTATTTTACGGGCAAAAAGGCCCTGCACTTTCGTGCAGGGCTTCTTTGTTAATTTACTGAACAAGCTTGCCGGAGTAGACCACAAAAACCTCGCCGGTGGAGATACGGGTGGAAATTTCCACCGTGTTTCCATTACCTGCCAGAGCCTTCAGATCGTCCAGATTCAGAGCGTCGGAGGAAACTGCCTTCATAGAGAATACATTCATTCCGCAGGAGTATGTCCAGTTCTTGTACAGCTCCTTGCCCTTCTTGTCCTTGATAACTACCTGATTGTAGCTGATGGCGTAGTTGGTATTTACATCCATCTTACTAAGGTCGTCAACAGTAACGGACTCGGGCTTGTTGGCAACAGTTGCTTCACCCTTCTCAATGTCGTCCTGACCTACAAATTCAGGCAGCGTCCAAGGCAGGCAGCCCAGCTTATAGAGCTTCTCGAAGGTGTAGGTTTCGTCTACATTACCGAAGGTGCTCTTATTGACGCCGTTCTCCTGAGGATAGAGCTTGGTGGTCAGCGCCTGGTCCAGCCAGGTAGTGGTACTCTTCTGGCCATTGATGGTGCCGTCTTCGTTGTATACAATATTGGGTACACCGCTGTTCATAATGACATGGCCGCCGCCAGCTGCGCCGTAGGTGTAAATGATGCCATCGCCGGGCTTCATCGCTGCGTAGGACTGGTACATAATCTGCTCACCGTTTTGTTCGCAGACTTTTCTTGTGTCAACATCTTCCAGCTTAAAGTTTTGGATATTGGGATCCAGCTTGTAGGGACCTACAGCAATACAGCCATTTTGGGGCAGCATAGTGGAAGAATAGACATAACGCAGGCAGTTGGAAACTCTGGACCATGCCCAATAGGGAGAGCCGGAGCACTGATTGCCGATGACCTTGGTCCAGTCCTGCTTCATAGCTTTGATTGCGCCGCTGTCGACCATACCGTTGCGGTCGTCATAGTAGTTGAGCATATTGTAAATGTTGCCCTGACGCAGGGTAATATAAGGCAGACCACCGTAAACAATGCCAGGAGCCATCAGGACAAAGGTCTCGTCGTTATAGTAAGACCACTTCTCGCTGGGAGTCCAGGCGAAGGAGTTCTGATAACGCATAAAGGTTACGATGATATTGCGAAGCTCATCCTCGGTCATATTTGCATTGGCAACGGGCAGAGCGTTAAACTCCGCCAAAGACATAGGCTTTGCTACTTTGGTCTCTACTGCGGGCTCACGGGTTTCCGCAGGCTCAGAGCCGCCACCGCAGCCGGCAAAAAGCGTTACAATGGAAAGAATGGTAAGTATAATGCTGATTGTCTTTTTCATAGGGTTTCCTCCAAATATGTTTATAGTATTATAATAACACAGTAAGAGAAAAAAGCAATCAATCAGCTATTGAATCTGAAAAAAATCGTAAGATAATGCTATAAAAGCCAAAGATTATTATAAGCGCTCAAGAAGCCTCCCACTTTACTGGGCGTCTTTATAATACAAAAAGCTCTGTGCAAATGCACAGAGCTTTTTGGGTAATATTACTCGACCAGCTTTCCGGTGTAGACCGTAATAACCTCGCCAGTGGAGATGCGGGTGGAGATTTCTACGGTGTTGCCATCACCTGCCAGCGCCTTTAGCTCGTCCAAATCCAACGCCTCGGAGGTTACCGCCCGGAGTTTGTAGATATTGAAGTTAGCGGAGTATGTCCAGTTCTTGTACAGCTCCTTGCCCTTCTTATTCTTGATAACTACCTGATTGTAGCTGATGGGATAATTGGACTTAACTTCCATCTTGGTCAGGTCATCCACAGAAACAGACTCAGGCTTATTCTCCACAGTAACTTCGCTCTTTTCAACCTCAGCCTTGCCTACAAATTCCGGGATGGTAAAGGGCAACGCACCAAGGCTATAGAGCTTATCGAAAGTGTAAGTTTCGTCTACATTGCCGAAGGTCTTCTTAGAAATTCCGTTTTCCTGAGGATAGGAGGTAAACCACAGAGCCTGATCCAGGAAAGTAATGGTACTTCTTCTGCCGTTGATGGTGCCGTCATCGTTGTAGACTACATTGGGGATGGAGCTGTTCATAATAGCGTGGCCGCCGCTGCCATCGTTTTTCACCCACACAAGACCGTCAGCAGGCTTAAGCGCTGCATAGGACTGGAACATAATCTGCTGGCCGTTTTCCTTACAGACATTGTCGGAACCAACCTTCTTCAGGCTGTTATCCGTGTCATTAATTGCCGGATCTATATAGTAAGGACCTACGGTAACATAGTTGTTGTAAGGGATGAAGGTGTATGTATAGGAGCCTTTTACATCATTGGAAACTCTGGCCCACGCCCAGTAAGGGCTGGTGGAACACACATTGCAGATAACCACGATCCAGTCCTGCTTCATTGAGGACATCTTAGCGGTATCTACCATACCGTTACGGTCATCGTAGTAGTTGAGAATATTGTAGATACTGCCCTTGGTCTGGGTTCTGTAGGGGCAGCCGCCGTAAACCGTACCGGGTGCCAGCATAACAAAGTAATCCTTGTTATAATAGGACAGCTTCTCGCTGGGAGTCCAGGCAAAGGAGTTTTGGTAGCGCATATAGGTTAAAACCAAGTTCCGCAGTTCGTCCTCTGTCATATTTTCGTTGGCAACGGGTAATGCGTTAAACTCCTCAAAGGTCAAAGGATTTGCTACATTGGTCGGCACTGCAGGTGCACGAGTTTCGACAGGCTCAGCGTTGCCGCCGCAGCCGGTAAGCACCGACACCAAGGAGAGCATAACAAGCATAATGCTGATAGTTCTTTTCATAGGATTTCCTCCCCATTATTTACTATAGGGTCATTATACCATAAATAACGAAGTAGCACAATAGCCAAAACGCCCTAAAATATGCGGAATTTTTTATACAAAACGATGGTGAGAATCAATTTCTAAGGCTCGGTATAGTATAAGGATCATACCTTACAAAAAAGGTCCTGCACAAAAACTGTGCAGGACCTTTCTTAAATTACTGAGCCAGTTTGCCGGAGTAGGCAACGAGGATTTCGCCGGTGCCGACCCGGGCGGTGATTTCAATTTTATTCTTGCCGTCAGCAAACTCCCGAAGACCGTCCAAATTGGTAACGGTGGCGTCCACCGGCGTAAACTCATAAATATTCAGGCCACAAGTGTACAGATGCTCACTGAAGAGTACCTTGCCCTTAGCGTTCTTTACGGTGATGGTGGTGTAGCTCATAGGATAATTGCTGGTAATCTTCATCTGAGAAAGCTCATCCACCTTCACAGTATCGGCTGTGTGGGATGCGCTGATCTCGGCCTTTTCTACCGGATTCTCCCCTACAAATTCCGGGATGGTAAAGGGCAGATAGCCATCATTGTACAGCTTCTTAAAGGTCCGTTTATCATCTACGCCGCCAAAAGTATTTTTCTGGACACCGTTTTCCTGATCATACCAATGGGAGGAAAAGGTTTGGTCCAAAATGGTTATGTAGCTCTTTGAGCCGTCAATGTTGCCGTTTTCATCGTAAACCACCACAGGCTTGCTGCTGGCCATCATAACGTGGCCGCCGGAGGCACCAAAGAAGTGCACCAGGCCGTCTCCCGGAAGAAGCTTAGTATAGGCACGGAACATTTTCTGATCGCCGTTTTCTTTGCAAACATCCCGGGTATCAATGGCGGTGGGATACTTAAAGTCCTTACGCTCGGGATCAATATAATAACCGCCGATGGGAATACAACCATGCTCTGCAAACATTGTGTTAGTATACTCGTAGGTTACGCTGTTGCTGACACGAGCCCAGGCCCAATAGGTAGCGCCGGAGCACTGGTTGGTTACGACCTCACGCATGGGCTGCTTCAGCGCCTCAATGGCATCGATATCCAGCATACCGTTGCGCTCATCATAGAAATGCATAAAGTTATACAGGCTGCCGCTGCCCAGAGTAATGTAAGGCATACCGCCCATTACGCTGCCCGGTGCCCAGGCGTCAAACTTATCGCCGTTTTTATACACAAACTTTTTGCTGGGGGTCCAGGCAATGGAGTTCTGGTAACGCATAAAGTCTACACAGAGCTGCCGCAATTCGTCTACAGTCATATCGCTGCTGGCAATGGGCAGAGCGTCCAAAACTTCCTGGGTCAAGGGCTTTGCTACATCGGTCTGCACGGCAGGTGCACGAGTTTCGACAGGCTCAGAGTTGCCGCCGCAGCCGACACAGAGCATCATAAGAGATAAAATTGCCAGAATAAGGCTTATGGTCTTCTTCATATATTTTCCTCCGTTGAAAAATAGACTATAGCTTAAGTATAGCGTATACAGAGCATTTGTCAATAAATTGCTGGTTTAGTATAGGGATAATACTCAACGAAAAAGCCTTGCGCTTTCGCGCAAAGCTTTTCAATATTACTTTGTGAATGTGCCGGTATATACAACCGGGACCTCACCTGTGCCAATACGGGCAGAAACCTCGATCGTGTTCTTGCCGTTGGCAAGGCTGCGCAACTCGGTTGTATCCAAAGCAAGGTTGTTCAGCGCCTTCATCTCGAAAACATTCATCGCGCAGGAGTATACGTGCTCACTGTAGAGCACCTTACCCTTACTGTTCTTTACGGTAACGGTTACATAGCTGATGGGATAATTGCTCTTAACCTTCAGAAGCTCAAATTCCTTGTAGGTAATGGTATCCTTCGTATGGCTGGAAGTAGTTTCGGACTTTTCTACGGGATCCTGACCAACAAACTCAGGCAGCGTGAAGGGCAAGTAACCGCCCTTAAACAACTGCTTAAATGTCATCTTGGTATCTACGCCGCCCAGAGTATCGATTTTAATGCCGTTCTCCTGGGTGGAGGGGTGTCTGGTCATGGTCTGGTCCAAAATGGTAACATAGCTCTTTTCGCCGTCAATGGTGCCGTCAGCTTTCTTTACCACTACGGCCTTGCTGCTGGACATCATAACGTGGCCGCCACGCTCACCAAGGAAGTGGACAAGACCGTCGGCAGGCAGCAAGCAAGCATAGCCCTCAAAAATCTTCTGCTCGCCGTGCTCGACGCAAACATCAGCAGTGTTGAGCTTTACAAGTCCATCATTGTAGGCCGTAAGTTTCGGGTCTACATAATAGGTACCAAGAGGCAGCGGAAGATAGCCGTTCGTCGGAAGCATATTGGGGGAGTAGCCCATCTTTGTGCTGTTGCAAACACGAGCCCATGCCCAATAAGTAGAGCCGGAGCACTGGTTGGTTACAATTTCGTACATCGGCTGCTTCAGAGCCTCAATGGCGTCGATGTCCAGCATACCGTTGCGCTCATCGTAGAAGTGCATATAGTTATAGAGGCTACCCTGACCGCTGCCAATGTAGGGCATACCGCCGCCAACTGTTCCCACATCCCAGCAGTTGTACTTTTCGTTGTTGTAGTATTCAAACTTCTTGCTGGGTGTCCAGGGAATGGAGTTCTGATAGCGCATAAAGGTACAGACAATTTCACGCAGCTGGTCCACAGTCATATCGGGAGATACAATGGGAATTGCATCAATTTCTGCCATAGTAAGGGGCTTTGCCACATTGGTTTCCACTGCAGGCTCTTCCTTGGGGGTACTGCCGCCACCGCAACCGACCAGAAGCATCAGCATAGACAGCAATGCCAGCAAAATTGAGATTGTTCTTTTCATTTTTTATGTCCTCCAAATCGGGTAAAGCATTCTGTATGCACAGGCTTTGCACACACTATACGGGCCGTTTTTATTATACTGCAAAAGTAATAGAATGTCCACCTATTTTTATGAAAATCTGCGGGAAATATTACATTTTTTTGTGTTCCATTTCCCGTTTCTCCCCTGTAGCCCGTTCATTATCACACTTGCCCACATACATTTACAGATTACAGGAATTTTGCCGAAATTGCAAATAAATCCTCCGGGGATTCCCGGAGGATTTATTATAAGTGAAGTGATTTATCGGCATCGTAATCTGGCAGAATCTGATTATTACTTCGCTGCGAAAATGCCGGAGAATACGGTCAAAACCTCGCCGGTGCCGATACGGGCGGTGATTTCCATCGTATTCTTGCCGTCTGCCAGCTCACGGAGCAGTTTCGTATCAAGAACCAGGCCGTTAAAGGGTTTAAACTCGAGAAGCTGCTGGGCACAGGTGTATACGTGCTCACTATACAGCACCTTGCCCTTACTGTTCTTTACGGTAAAGGTAGCATAGCTGATGGCATAGTTGCTGGTAATCTTCACGCTGGAAAGCTCATTGTAAGTGATGGTGTCTTTGGTGTGGTTTGTGCTGATCTCAGACTTTTCCACCGGGTCCAGTCCGATAAATTCCGGAATGGTAAAGGGTATGCAGCCGGCATCAAACAGCTCTTTGAAGGAGCGCTTATCGTCCACACTGCCAAGGGTATCAATCTTAATGCCGTTTTCCTGAATGGTTGTATGCTTGCTGAAGGTCTGGTCCAGAATGGTAACATAGCTCTTGTCGCCGTTAATAGTGCCGTCAGCATTTTTTACCACAACTGCCTTGCAGCTGGCCATAATCACATGACCGCCACGGGCGCCAAGGAAACGGACCATACCGTCAGCCGGTTGCAGAGCTGCATAGCCCTCGTACATTTTCTGTTCGCCGTATTCAATGCAGGTCTGAGAGGTGTCGATCAGCGTGGGGAAATTAAAGGCAGAAACAGAAGGATCGTAATAATCCATACCAAGAGGAAGCGGGATGTAGCCGTTGGCTTCAAACATAAAGGTGGTGTAGTCTGCCTTCAAGCTGTTACTTACACGGTTCCATGCCCAAATGGTGGAGCCGGAGCACTGGTTTGCGATAACCTCACTCATAGGCTGCTTCAAAGCCTCAATAGCTTCGACGTCCAGCATACCGTTGCGCTCGTCATAGAAATGCATAAAGTTATAAAGGCTGCCGCTGGCCATAGTAATATAGGGCATACCACCGCCAACCGAACCTACGGGCCAAGAGTTGGGCTTATCGCCGTTATGGTAGTTGAACTGCTTACTGGGAGTCCAGGGAATGGAGTTCTGGTAACGCATAAAATCCACCACAATCTGACGCAGTTCATCCACGGACATATTAGGGTTCATAATGGGCAGTGCATCAAGCTCCGCCATAGTAAAGGGCTTTGCCACATTGGTTTTCACTGCAGGCTCTTCCTTGGGGGTACTGCCGCCACCGCAACCGACCAGAAGCATCAGCATAGACAGCAATGCCAACAAAATTGAGATTGTTCTTTTCATTTTTATGTCCTCCAAATCGGGTAAAGCATTCTGTATGCACAGGCCTTGCACACGCTATACGGGCCGTTTTTATTATACTGCAAAAGCAATAGAATCTCTACCTATTTTTTTGAAAATCTGCGGGAAATATTACATTGTTTTTGTGTTCCATTTCCCGTTTCTCCCCTGTAGCCCGTTCATTATCACACTTGCCCACATACATTTACAGATTACAGGAATTTTGCCGAAATTGCAAAAAAATCCTCCGGGGATTCCCGGAGGATTCATTTTAAGTGAAGTGATTTATCGGCGTCGTAATCTGGCAGAATCCGATTATTACCCCGCTGCGAAAGTGCCGGAGAACATGGTCAGAAGCTCGCCGGTACCGATGCGCATGCTGATTTCGATGGTGTTCTTGCCGTTTGCCAACTTACGAAGCTGGTTCGTATCAAGGACAAGACCGTTAAAGGGCTTAAACTCCAGAAGCTGCTGCTCACAGGTGTAGACATGCTCACTGTAAAGCTCCTTGCCCTTACTGTTCTTTACGGTAACGGTAGTGTAGCTGATGGCATAGTTACTGGTAAACTTCACTTTGGTAAGCTCGTCGTAGGTCATCGTGTCTTTGGTATGGTTGGAGCCAACCTCGGTTTTTTCTACCGGGTCCAGTCCGATAAATTCGGGAATAGTGAAGGGCAGGTAGCCGCCGTCAAACAGCTTCTTGAAGGTTCTCTTGGCGTCAACACCGCCGAGGGTGTCGATCTTGATACCGTTGGACTGCACGGTGGTGTGCTTACTGAAGGTCTGGTCCAGAATGGTAACATAGCTCTTGTCGCCGTTAATGGTGCCGTCGGGATTCTTTACCACTACGGCTTTGCTGCTGGCCATCATTACGTGGCCGCCACGCTCACCAAGGAAGTGGACAAGGCCATCGGCCGGCAACAGCTCTGCATAACCCTCGTAGATCTTCTGCTCGCCGTATTCAACGCAGGTCTGGGCAGTATCGATCAGCTTGGGGAACTTAAAGGAAGTAACAGACTCACTGTAATAATTCATACCCAGAGGAAGCGGGATATAGCCATTGGCTTCAAACATATAGGTGGTGTAGTCTTCCTTCAGGCTGTTGCTCACACGGTTCCAAGCCCAAATGGTAGAGCCGGAGCACTGGTTGGTTACAACCTCGAACATAGGCTGCTTCAGAGCCTCAATAGCTTCGATGTCCAGCATACCGTTGCGCTCGTCATAGAAGTGCATAAAGTTATAAAGGCTGCCACTGCCCATGGTAATATAGGGCATACCACCAACGACAGAACCAACAGGCCAGGAGTTGGCTCTCTCGCCGTTCATATACTCGAACTGCTTGCTGGGAGTCCAGGCAAGGGAGTTCTGGTAGCGCATAAAGGTACATACGATTTCACGCAGCTGGTCCACCGTCATATCTGGACTTACAATGGGAATTGCGTCAATTTCAGCCATTGTAAGAGGCTTTGCCACATTCGTCTTTACTGCGGGTGCTTCCGTGGGGGTGCTGCTACCGCCGCCGCAACCGACAAGCATCGAAAGAAGGGAGAGAGCGGTAAGTAAGATGCAAATTGTTCTTTTCATTTTGGGGCCTCCGTTTTTTGAGTGTGGGTTTATAAATTCCGCTTAAATTATACCAAATACAGGAATACTTGTCAATAAAAACTTAGCCCTGCACCCCGTAAGGTGCAGGACTATTAGGTGCTTTACGGATTCAGCTACCGATTAAGTGCTTAAAAGCAGGTTGACATTCTCATAATATCCCTGCCGTATTAAAGACTTCGTTTATTTTTTAGCTGCAAAAGCGCCGGAGAACATGGTAAGCAACTCACCGGTACCGACCCGGACAGTGATTTCGATTGTATTCTTACCGTTGGCAAGGCTGCGAAGCTTGGCAGTATCAAGTACCAGCGCATCGAACGGCTTGAACTCGAGAAGCTGCTGTCTGCAGGTATACACATTCTCGGAGTAGATTTCCTTGCCCTTATTGTCCTTCACGGTAATGGTCGCATAGCTGATGGCATAGTTGCTCTTTACCTTCATTACGGAAAGCTCGTCGTAGGTCATTGTTTCTTTTGTATGGCTAGAAGTGGTCTCGGGCTTTTCTACCGGGTCCAGACCTACAAATTCGGGAATAGTGAAGGGCAGATAGCCATCGTCAAACAGCTTCTTGAAGGTCTTCTTGGTGTCAACGCCGCCCAGAGTATCAATCTTGATACCGTTGGACTGTACGGAGGTGTGCTTGGTGAAGGTCTGGTCCAGAATGGTAACATAGCTCTTGCTGCCATCAATGGTACCATCTGGCTTCTTTACAACCACAGCCTTGCAGCTGGCCATCATTACGTGACCGCCACGCTCGCCAAGGAAGTGCACCAAGCCGTCAGCAGGCTGCAGACAAGCGTAGCCTTCGTAAATTGTCTGCTCGCCGTAATCCTTACAAGTCTTGGCACTGTCAACCAGCGCGGGGAACTTGAAGGAAGCAATAGACTCGTCGAAGTAATTGAAGCCCAAAGGCAAAGGCAAATAGTTGTTAGCCTCGACCATATCGTAGCTGTAATCTCCCTTTAGGCTATTACTTACGCGGTTCCATGCCCAAATGGTGGAGCCGGAGCACTGGTTTGCGATAACCTCACTCATAGGCTGCTTCAAAGCCTCAATGGCTTCGATGTCCAGCATACCGTTGCGCTCGACATAGAAATGCATAAAGTTATAAAGGCTGCCACTGCCCATCTGAATGTAAGGCATACCGCCAATTACGGAGCCAGCGGGCCACGAGGCGAGTATTGTTTTATCATAGTTTCTAAAATAGTCGAACTCCTTGCTGGGCGTCCAAGCGATGGAGTTCTGGTAGCGCATAAAGGTACAGACAATTTCACGCAACTGGTCCACGGTCATATCGGGAGATACAACAGGAATTGCATCAATTTCTGCCATAGTCAGGGGCTTTACCACATCGGTCTTGGCTGCAGGTTTCGTAGCGCCTGCACCGTCGCCGCCACAGCCGACGCAAACGGTCAGCAGAGAAAGCACTGAGAGCACAATGCAAATAATTCTTTTCATTTTTTGAACCTCCGTCTTTTGCGTATAGGTTTTAAACTACACCCGAATTATACCAAATACAAGAATTCTTGTCAACGAAAAAACAGCACTGCACCATTCGGGGCGCAGTGCTGTTTGTTACATTACGGATTCAGCTTGCCGGCGTACGCCAGGAGGGTCTCGCCGGTACCTACCAGTGCGGAAATTTCCACGGTATTTTTGCCGTCTGCCAGCGCCTGAATTTCAGAAAGCTCCAGGGCGTCGGCACTGAGCGCAGGCATTGCGTACACCCGGTGCTCGCAGGAATAGATATAGTTTTCATAGAGCTTCTCCCCTGCCGGGTTCTGAACGGTAACCGTCAGGTAGCTGATAGGATAGTTGGTCTTAATCTCCGTCTTCTCCAAGTCCGCCACGGTTACGGCTGCGGCGGTGCAATCAGAGCAGGCCACTGCCTTGTCCACAGGCTTGCCCACAAATTCGGGAATAGTAAAGGGATAATAGCCATCATTCATCAGATTACGGAAGCTGAAGATTCTGTCTACACCGCCCTCAACCGCAATCAGATACCCATTATCTTGAAGCTTTTCGTCAAATTTAAATTTCTGCTCCAAAAGCTTAACATAGCTGGCCGCACCGTTAATCGTGCCGTCTTCGTTGTAGACCACCACAGGCTTACTGCTTACCATCCGCACATGGCCGCCCTTAATGATATGCATATTCATACCGTCGCCGGGGAGTGTGTTGGCATAAGACTGATACATCACCTGCTCGCCGTTTTCCTTGCAGATCTCCCGGGTATCCCTGCCCTCTTCCATAAAGTCCCGAATCTTCGGGTCAATTTTGCAGGGGCCAATGGGAATACAGCCGTTGTCGGCAATCATATGAGTCGTATATTCATATTTCAGGGAGTTGCTGACACGGGCCCAGCCCCAGTAAGTACAGCCGGAGCACTGGTTGGCAATCACCTTCATATAGGGCTGCTTCAGAGAGAGAATCTTCTTCACATCCACGATGCCGGTCTCCTGGTCGTAAAAGTGCATAAAATTATAGAGTGTACCCTGAGAAAGGCTGATATAAGGCAGGCCACCCACAACACCGCCCTTAGGCAGAACCACGTCCTTGTCTTTATTTTGGTAAGGAAAATCCGTATCCGGCACCCAGGGGAAGGAATTCATAAGACGCATAAACCGTACGCAAATATCCCGCAGTTCGTCCACAGACATACTGCTGTTTGCTACGGGAATGGCATCAATATCCGCCTGGGTAATAGGCTTTGCCACAAGCTCCTCTAATCGTGCGATCTTCGACATTGTATAATCCTCCATTTTTACTGTTTAAAAACGCCGCTATAGGCGGTCAGGGTCTCCCCTGTTCCCACCATTGCACTGATTTCTACGGTATGAAGGCCATTTGCAAAAGCAGACAGCTCTTCCAAGTTGAGATATTCGCCACGAATGGGCGCGAAATCATAAACATTCAGGTCCATGGTATACACATGGCAGCTGTAGATTTCCGCACCGTTCCTGTCTTTTACCGCAACGGTTACATAGCTTATGGGATAATTGGACCGCACCGTCAAAGTGGACAAGGTTTCCATATATACGCCGCTTGCCGGAAGGTTGGTGGAAACTTCTGCCTTTTCTACCGGGTCGGTACCCAAAAATTCCGGGATGGTAAAGGGCAGGTAGCCGCTTGTGAACAGTTTTTCAAATGTGAAAGTGAAATTGATACCGCCCTGAACGGAAATAGGCTTTCCGTTAGACTGGGTGTCCTCTGTGAATGCGGAAGTCTGCTCCAGAAGCGTCAGGTAGCTTTTCTCACCGTCGATGGTGCCGTCATCGTTATATACCACCGTGGGATCCAGCGCCACCATCATTACGTGGCCGCCGCTGTTATAGTGGACTACACCGTCTGCCATCAGAAGCTTTGCGTAAGAGGCAAACATCACCTGTCGGCCGTTTGCCTTGCAAATATCCTTGGTGGCTACTTTATCTGCGCCGAAATCCCGAATATTCGGGTCTATGTAATAATCCCCTACGGGAATACAGCCGTTTACTGCCAACATAGAGGCGGTTTTCATATATCTTACCCGGTTGCTCACCCGGGCCCACGCCCAGTAGGCGCTGCCGGAGCACTGGTTGGCAATCACCTTCATATAGGGCTGCTTCAGCGACATTGCATAGGCGGCGTCAAAGGTGCCGTCCTCCTCGCTGTAAAAATGCAAAAAGTTATAAATGCTGCCTTTAGATTGGCTGATATAGGGCATACCGCCAATGACTTTATCTGCCGGAATGGTAATGGATTTTTTCTTGTTTTGATAGAAAAAATCCGTACTCGGCTTCCACGGGAAAGAGAGCTGCAGGCGCATAAAGTCCAAACAGATTCTTCGCAGCTGCTGCACCGACATTTCTCCTGTGGCTACCGGAATTCTGTTTAATCTGTCTTGCACCAGGGGGTTTGCAACCAATGTGTCTTTGGTTTCCTCCGGCTCTTGTGCCGGCACACCGCAGGCGGTAAAGCAGAAAAGGAGCGCAAGCGCCATAATGACAGATAGTGTTTTACCCATCATTTTTTCCCTTTTTTCTCGTTTTTCATCATCCGTTTCTTCTTCCACTTCTGTTTCAGATGGGAAGAAAGCTCAGGCGGTTGAATTTCCAGCTTTTCTCCGGGCACATTTCGGAGGGAAAGACGCTGATTGGTAAATTCCCGCATAAGGGTATAAAGCACGGAAACCACAGGAATCATTAGGAACATACCTGCAACACCCATAATCTGGCCGCCAATTGCCACCGCAATCAGCACCCACATACCGGAAAGACCGATGGAGCTTCCCACCACCCGGGGATAAATCATATTATTCTCAATCTGCTGTAGCACAAGGAACATTGCCACAAACCAAACCGCTTGCAGGGGGTTTGCCACCAAAATCAAAAACGCACCGAGAATACAGCCCACCCAAGCGCCCACTACGGGGATAAAGGCAGTTACCGCAATGAGCACGCTGACCAGCGGAATATAAGGCATACGGAAAATTGCCATCGAAACAGCAAACATAGAGCCGAGAATCACAACCTCAATACACTGGCCGGAAAGGAAATTGGAGAAAGTGGAATTTGTCAGGCGGAAAACCTTAACCACATAGTCTGCAACATTCTCCGGCAGGAAGGCGTAGAGGATTTTTCTGCCCTGCCGTGCCAAGTTCTCTTTCTGGAACAGACAGTACACCGAGAAAACAATGCCGATGACCAAATCCATTATCAGTGTGGCAAGACCGCCAATGGCTGTAACAGCGCCGGTAAGAATGGTGCTGATGCTGTTACCCAGAATTGTAACGGCACGCTGCACGATCTCCGACCAGTTGAAGCTTTCAAAATCGGTATTTTCTTTCAGCCATTTCAAAATTTCTGGGTTGTTATCCAGGAATTTATTGAATTTTCCTTCCAGCGAAATAAAGAATGCACTGAGCTTGGGGAACAGAGATTCAACTGTATCAATCAGCTGAGGAATCAGCAGCAGGAACACAATGGCCAGCACAATCGCAACGGCCACAAAGGTGCACAGCACGGCAAGGATTCGGCGAAGACCCGGTTTTTTAATGTCCTTAAACAGGCTTTCAAATCCACGCATAGGAACATTCAGGATAAAGGCGACCACCGAACCGAAAACAAAAGGAGAAATAATGGCATCTATGGCATTTTTTATGTTGGTATAGCGCTGCTTATCGCCGATGATCCAGTAAAGCAAAATACAGCCTACCGCTACCAAAAATATATTTCGGTAAACCTTCTTATGTCCTTCCATTTTGTGCCCTCCATTACCTTGAACTGATTATAGTTATAGTTATTTTAATTTTACAACGGCGCTTTGCTTTTGTCAAGGACGCATAAGTGAATGTTTTGTAACATAAACTCATCTTGGTAGCACACAGCAGGGAGGGAATTCTATGTTAGATACCATTGAGGAGCGGGCAACGCAACTGGCTGTGTACATCATCGAAACCGGGCAAACCATTCGGGCAACGGCAAAAAAATTCGGCATTTCCAAATCCACCGTACATAAAGATATTTCCCAGCGCCTGCGCCGCTATAATCCCGCGCTTTATGCTCAGGTGCGGCGTATTTTGGAGGTAAACAAGGCGCAACGCCACATTCGCGGTGGGATTGCCACCCAGGAGAAATACCGACGGCAAAAACTGCAGAAGTAACAAAGCCGGCCAATAGTGGATTTGGCATAGGGATATGTCAAACTCACAAAGATATCGATTTGTTTTGCAAATCGGTAATATACGCCTTACGGCGTGTGATATTGGCTACGCCGGTGATATATTTTCTGCGAAAACATGAATGTGCCCCCAAATTTCTGAAGAAATTTGGGGGCATTTTTAATTATCGTGAAGCGATACCGCAACTTGCGAAGCAAATATCACATTGCGCCAGCAATATATCACATTTCCGAAGGAAATATTTCACATTCTCCAAAGGAGAATATATCGCTGGGTGTTGCGGAACAGGAATCCGCAACACCCCTTGGCCGGCTCAGTTTATAAGTCGTCTGCGTCCTGCACAGGCTTGTCATCGGGGTCTTCCGGGCGGCCGGTATAAGAGCCCAACGGGTCTGTGGAGATTTTCTTTTTCTCTTTCATATCCTCACCTCTGCCCTATTTTTCCCGGATTGCAATTTACACATTCCCGTGATATACTGGAAAAAAAGGGGGGGATAAAATGGTGGATATTACACTGCTTACCGTAGGCAAGCTGAAAGAAAAATTTTATATTTCCGCTGCGGCGGAATACGAAAAACGGCTGAAAGCCTATTGCAGCTTCCGGCTTTTGGAGCTGCCGGAGGTACGTCTGCCGGAAGATCCCTCTCAAGCAGAGATTTTGGCAGGTCTTGAAAAGGAAGCCGACACCATTTTCTCAAAAATTCCCAAAGGGGCATTTTTCTGCGTGCTGACCCCGGAGGGAAGGAATCTATCCTCTGAGGAACTGGCAGAAAAGTTGGCAGAGGTTAAGCTGAACGGCAAAAGCAACATCTGTTTTTTGATTGGCTCCTCTTTTGGTATGGCACCCCGGGTGAAAGCTGCCGCAGATTTTCAGCTGTCTATGGGAAAAATGACATTCCCCCACCATCTTGCCCGGATTATGGTACTAGAACAAATTTATCGGGCAGAGGCCATTCAGGCCGGAAGCAAGTACCACAAGTAATCAAAATTCGCCGGACTGGTACATCACCGCAGAAAGGGCGCACAGCGGCGCGGTTTCACACCGCAAAATGCGGCTGCCCAAGGTGCAGATGTGAAGTCCGGCGTTTTTTGCCTGCTCCACTTCCCTCTCCTCCAAGCCGCCCTCCGGGCCGGAGAGCAGGCTGACAGTTTTATAAGGTTTCTCCTCCAAGGCCATTTTCAGTGTGGTTGCTTTTTCATTTTCATAGAATAGTATAGCGAGATCAGCTTCCGCCGCCTGCTTCAGCGCCTCCCCGTAACTGCCGAGCACCCGTACACAGGGGATTCTGCCCCGCCCGGATTGTTCTGCGGCAGAGGCGGCAATTTTTTGCCAGCGCTCCAGCTTCTTTTTCAAACTCTTATCGTCCGGCCGGGAAACGCACCGGGCAGAGGGAAATGCCACGATTTCATAAGCGCCCAGCTCCGTCGCCTTTTGGATAACATGTTCCAGTTTATCTCCTTTTGGGAACGCCATATACACACTTGCCCGGACAGCGGGCTCTGTTTGGGAGCTTCTTCGCTCCGTTACCTGAAGTGCGCCGTCCTCTCTTATACGGCACAGGGCCTCCCCGCCGTTTCCGTCGCATAGGAGCACCTCTTCCCCGCATTTCAGGCGAAGCACCTTTGCGTGCTGGGCGTTCTCACCCGTTAAGATAATCTCTTCCCGGGAAAGCGCTTCCGGGTCTACAAAAAACCGTACCATAGGTATCCCCCCCAATGTATTTTCTCTATCATACCAAATTCGCCGGAAAAAGACAACAAAAATCCGGCGCGTGGATGAAAAAGCCCTGCGGGAAGTACTGGAAGACTGCAGAGGAACCGTGACGGAAGTCATTCTGAGACTGGCCTGGGGCGCGGGACTGATCCCGGACGAGATGCATGAACTGGTGTGGAGCGATGTGGACTTTGAAGCGGGAACGATCCATCTTCCGGACC
>JAZSKZ010000121.1:0-2083 GCA_045535135.1 Faecousia sp. | reverse complement strand
CTGCACTCTTGAGAATACTCATTTCGTAAGTAAAGTCGCCGTCGTCAAAGGTAATCATACCGCTGATACGGGGGGTCAGGTTAGGTGCGTCGGGCTCAAATTCCCGGGCGGTCAGTGCCTGAGAGAAGGACTTTCCTGCCTTCAGACCGTCGTAAATGGTGTCGGTCTGGTTGCCGTTGGTAACAATCAGCTTATTTTCAAACTTGCGGATTGCGGCATAGATAATCAGGCTGGGGTCTTCCACCTTGGAAGCATCAAAGGGCTCGGTAAATACCTCGCCGCCACGCTCAGTGAAGATACGGTTACGGCTGTTGTTGCTTCTGCCCATAATGAAATAGGCGGAGCAGGCCTTTTTGCCGTCAGGGGTCTTGCCCAGCACGATGCCACGGCCCACATAGGAATTGCCTTCAATCAGTTCGTCAATGTTGTGAATCTTGTAAATATCCATTTTTGCACCCTCATTTCATTTCTTTACATACTTGCTCAACCGCAGCAGGAAGAATAATCCACTCTGCCTGCTCCATTACCCGCCTTTGCAGGCTTTCCGGGGTGTCCCCGGGCAGAATTTCCACCGCCTTCTGGGCAATAATCTCGCCGCCGTCGGTGATTTCGTTTACAAAGTGGACCGTAGCGCCGGTAACCTTTACGCCGTAATTAAGCGCCGCCTCGTGGACACGCAGGCCATAAAAGCCATCGCCGCAAAAAGCGGGAATTAAGGAAGGATGGACATTGACGATTCTCTTGGGGTAGCTGCGGGTAAAATCCTCGCTGACGATGGACATAAAGCCTGCCATAATGATCAGCTCAATGCCCATTTCCGTGAAAATCCGCTTGACTTCCCGTTCAAAGCCCTCCTGCCCCAGCTCCTTCTTGGGCAGCGCAATGGTAGGAATCCCTGCCTTTTCCGCCCGGGTCAGGGCGAAGGCCTTGGGATTGTTGGAAATCACTACCGCAAGCTCACCGCTTGTCAAAATCCCGCTATTCTGGGCATCGATCAGCGCCTGCAAATTTGTGCCGCCGCCGGAGACCAAAACCGCAATTTTTACCTTCTTCATAATTCCCGTCCTCTAATTAAACAATGGTAATCTTCTCGTCGGAGGCTACGATCTTACCGATGACATAGGCGTCGATGCCATTGTCCTTCAGTACGGAAAGTGCCTTCTCCTGCTGGTCGGCAGGAACCACAATGCTCATACCCACACCCATATTGAAGGTGTTGAACATATCGTGCTCGGAGATATTTCCGGTTTTCGCAATCAAATCGAAGATGGGCAGAACCTTAACCGCCGCCTTTTCAATCACTGCGCCCAGTCCGTCGGGAATACTGCGGGGAATGTTCTCATAGAAGCCGCCGCCGGTAATGTGGGAGATACCCTTAACGGTTACCTGCTCCAGCAGCGCCAGCACAGGCTTTACATAGATTTTGGTGGGGGTGAGCAAAGTTTCACCCAAGCTCTTGCCGCCCAGCTCCGCTACGGGAGAGGTAAGGTCGGCGTTTTCAATGTCGAACACCTTCCGCACCAAGGAAAAGCCGTTGGAGTGCACGCCGGTGGAGGGCAGCGCCAGCACCACATCGCCTGCTGCCATCGTCTTATTGTCGATAATTTTCTTTTTGTCTACGATGCCGGTGCAGTAGCCTGCCAAGTCGTAGTCCTCTGCGGGCATCATACCGGGGTGCTCTGCGGTTTCGCCGCCGATGAGGGCGCAGCCGGACTGGACACAGCCCTCTGCCACGCCGCCTACGATTTCCGCAATTCTTTCGGGAATGTTCTTGCCGCAGGCGATATAGTCAAGGAAGAACAGAGGCTTTGCGCCGCAGCAGATAATATCGTTGGCGCACATTGCCACGGCGTCAATGCCGATGGTGTCGTGCTTATCCATCATAATGGCAAGCTTTACCTTAGTGCCGCAGCCGTCGGTGCCGGAAACCAGCACGGGCTCGCTTATGCCCTCTAAGTTCAGGCCGAAGCAGCCGCCGAAGCCGCCCACATCGTCCAAGCAGCCCTCATTACGGGTGCGCTTAATGTGCTTCTTCATCAGCTCCACAAAGTCGGATCGTAGCCATGTCGTTCTGTGAGCCAAG
>JAZSKZ010000045.1:0-7196 GCA_045535135.1 Faecousia sp. | reverse complement strand
CTTGGGGACTTCCATTACTTAGCAGCAGCCGCAGTTGTGGTCGCAACCGCAGTTGTTGGCGGTATTACCCATATTGCCGCAATTGCAGAACAAAATGAGAAGCAGAATAATCCAGCACAGATTGCCGCCACAGAAGCCATTGTTATACATAGTCCATACCTCCGAAAATTTCTTGCGGTTTTCACCGCTCATTCCAAGGTATTCTTTGAGACGAAAAATGTTACTGCTTCGGTGCTTGCGGTTTTCTGTTTCGGTGATGCCGACGACGAAATGTCTTCTTTTCTTCCTTGGGCTTCTCCTCCGCCTCCGGCGCAGGGGCGGCTGTGTTTTCCGGGGCAGGCTTTGCCTTGTTTCTACGGCGGCGATCACGGCGCGCGGGCTCCTGCTGTGCAGGTGCTTCCTCCCGAACCGTTTCATCCGCAATGGTTTCTTCGCTGTATTTTAGCCGGATAGGATCCAGAAGCCGAACATTTTCCTCCTGCTCGTCCGCCTTTTTTCTCCGCTTGCTGCCGGAAATTGGGGCCAGATCCGCCGGGATGGGCGGATCATTCTTTTTGGCTTTTCCGCTTCGCAAAACGGCAATATCCTCGTTTTTATACCAATTTGCGGTTTCCTGATGCTCCTCCAGCTGAACCTTTACCCGCTGACGAAGTAAATCCACCTCAGTTACAGTGCCCCGGCCGTCAACGGTATCCACAAAGGAATCGTTTTTCGGCGCAGTGCGGAGCAAGTCCTCATAGGCATCCTGCTCGTATTTCAAACAGCACATTAGTCTCCCGCAAGTACCGGAAATCTTGGTGGGATTCAGGCTAAGGTTCTGGGTCTTTGCCATTTTTATGGAAACAGGCTGGAAATCGTCCAGGAAGCTTGCACAGCAGAAAGGTCTGCCGCAGATACCCAAACCTCCCACCATCCGGGCTTTATCCCGAACACCGATTTGCCGCAGCTCAATTCTCGTATGGTAAGTGCTTGCCAAAAGCTTTACAAGCTCCCGGAAGTCTACCCTCTCATCGGCAGTAAAGAAAAACAGAATTTTGCTGCCGTCAAATGAGTACTCTGCCGATACAAGCTGCATATCCAGCCCCAGTTCTTCTACCTTCTGCAGGCAGAATTTATAGGCACTATCTTCTTTTTCTTTATGCTCAGCGGCGATTTTCTCGTCCTGCTCCGTTGCCCGGCGCAGAACCTCCCGCAGCGGCGATACCACTTCCATTTTGTGAATTCGATGGTTTCCCTGAGTACAAGTGCCGTACTCCGGGCCCCGGGCCGTATCGATAATCACATGATCACCGGCGCGATAGGTCTTCCTCGCCGGTGAAAAGAAGTATACCTTCTGTCCTGGGCGGAACTGAATATCCACCACCTCGACAGTATCTTCTTTTTGTTTTTTTATTTCTTCCATAATAAACTCCTTGTCTAACGCAGCGCCCACATAAGTTTGCCGCAAAGGGCGGCAACGGAAACATTGCCTTGGGCATAGGCAGTTGCTTTCTGTATTTCCTCGTAGGCAGTCATCAGTTCCCGGGCGCTTCGCACAGCTGCCAGTGATTTTTCCTGTGCCGTTCCTCCCTGACCGTTGCGGCAGACCAGCGCCCCCCGCAAAAGCTGACTCCAGGCCGCCATTTCCGGGATAAACCGATCTCTTTTCCACTTCTCCATTGAGCACAGCAACAATGTCAGTTCTCCGCTGTCCCGCTCCGTAAAGGCTTTAGCAAAACGCTCCGTTTCCAGAGAAAGCCCTGCCTGCTCATTAAGAAGCTTTTCCGCTTGGCCTAAATAACCGCCGCTTTGCAGTGCTGCCGCATTTCGCTCCTCCGGTGTCTTTTCCGGGAATCTTAACGCCAAGGCGCTGTCCAACTCCAACGGAGATAGCGCCTGCAGAGAAAGCTCCGTACACCGGGACCGAATGGTGGGCAACAATGCTTCCGGATTGGTGCTGAGCAGGATAAACACGCCGTAGGCAGGCGGCTCCTCCAAAATTTTCAGCAGGGCATTCTGCCCTTCAATTCCCATCTCCTGTGGGAAGATATAGACTTTTTTCTCCCCTTCATTGGGGCGGATAAACACACTGTCCCGGGCTTCCCGGATTATTTTGACCGCCACGGCCTTATGCTCCGGATCGGTAACCGTAATCACGTCAGGATGGGTATCTCCCATTACCTTTCTGCAGGCGTTGCACCGCAGGCAAGGCTTTTCTTCGCCCTGACACAGCGCTGCTGCCGCCAAAAGCCGGGCAAGGGTCCTCTTTCCGCTGCCCTCTGGACCGGAAATCAGATAGAAATGGGATATACGGCCACGCCGGACAGCGCCGGTGAGGTTTTCTTTCAGGCGGGCATTGCCCAGCAGGCTCTCAAATCCCATTTTTTCTCCTTAACCCCACAGAGCGGACAGCATGGGAATAATCTGCTTCTTCCGGCTCATAATATGGGGCAAAAATGCAGTATTGTCCTTGGGCATTACGCCAAAGGCCTGATGAATCGTGTCTTCATTTCCCACATAGATAATCTGGGTGCCTTCCAACAGCACATCGGTAAGCATTAAGATAACTGTGGTAAATTCCTTTTCCTTAGCAATTTGCCGCATATGCTCCAAAAATTCTTCCTTGCGCTCCAGCATCTTGGGAGAATCCACGCAGGTGATTTGCGCAACGGCAAAGTCGTGTCCGGCAATGTGGAATTCCTTGTAGTCAGAGAACAAAAGCTCCCGGGCGGTACGGTTTTCCATAGATGCGGAGAAAATTTCCCGTCCCAGCTCCTCCAAGGATACATTGGCAATGCGGGCCATCCGCTCTGCGGTGCGCACATCCTTAGCAGTACAAGTGGGAGATTTGAACATAACCGTATCCGACAGAATCGCCGCCGCCATCATACCCGCCATCTTGTCCGAGGGAAGGATTCCTCTGTCCTGAAACATACCGGCAATGATGGTATTGGTAGAACCTACCGGCTCATTGCGTACATAAATAGGATTGGTTGTCTGAATATCTGCCAACCGATGGTGGTCGATGATTTCCAGAATTTCCGCTTCCTCCAAACCGGGTACGGATTGGGAGGCCTCGTTGTGATCCACCAGCACCACTCGTTTTCTCCGGGGACGGAGCAAGTGATACCGGGTGAGGACGCCCACTACCTTTTCCTCCACATCCAAAATCGGATAGCAGGGGTAGCGATATTTCAACACCTGTTCCCGCACCTCATCCACTCTGTCTTCCAAGTGGAAACAAATCAGGTTGTCCGTCCGGCATATCCGGCGGATGGGGGTAGAGCGGAAAATTTTCCGGGCAGCCCGGTAAGCATCATAAGGCGTGGCAATGATGCAGGTGTTGGTGGCCATTGTTCGCAGTTCCTCGCTCAGCTCCGCCTGACATACAACCACACAATTTACATTGGCGTTCAGCGCCTTGCGAATCATATCCGGTTGATCGCCCACCAGCACGATAGAATTTTCTGTGAAATTCAGCAAATTCTCCCGGCTTTGGGGCAGCGCAATCACAACCTCGCCGGCTACAGTGTCGGTATTTTCGCCGGCTTCGTTAATTACCTTTCCGTCCAGCACAGAAAGCAGGTTAAAAAGCGGCACCGGCTCCAAGATTCCCGCATCTACAACGGTCATATGCAAATTGGCAACATCATCTCTTGAGAGCATGCCGTAAAGTGTGCCATCCTCATTGACCACCGGCAGGGCGGCAATCTTTTTCTGCTCCTGCAAAACCTTCCAGCCCCGGTCAACGGTAACTGCCGGGCTTAAAAAGGGCGGGGTGTCATATTCCAGGTCCCTTACCTGAGTATACATATTGGTAATCCGCTTGGGTGGCTGAAAGCCAAAACGGTCCAGAACAATTTGGGTTTCATCAGAAACACGCCCCAGACAGGCGGCTTCATATTCTCGGTCGCCCACGGCATTGCGCAGAGCAGCATAAGCCATAGCCGCCACAATGGAATCTGTGTCCGGGTTGCGGTGGCCGGTTACATAGATAGGGTCCATAACGTTCCTCCTTCTATAAAAAACGATATTTCCCATACTTCTTCATTGTCTATTATAGCCGCATAAAAGGAAAATAGCAAGGGAAACTTGTACTTTCCGGGAAAATAGCCTTGCATTTTTGCTCTTCTTCCGTTAATATGTAAGTATCATACGGTAGGGAGGAAAACTTATGAATGTTCTTGTTACCGGCGGCGCCGGCTACATCGGTTCTCACACCTGTACAGAACTTCTCTCTCGTGGCTACGGCGTTATTGTAATCGATAATCTGTGCAATTCCAATCCCGTTTCTTTGGACAGAGTCCGGGAACTCACCGGCAAAGACCTTACTTTCTACGAAGGAGATGTGCGGAACGAAGCTCTTCTTCGGCGAATTTTCCGTGAAAACGAAATCGGCTGTGTTATCCACTTCGCAGGTCTTAAAGCCGTTGGCGAAAGTGTGGCTGAGCCCTGGAAATATTACGACAACAACTTAAACTCCACTCTTATTCTCACCAAGGTAATGGCAGATGTGGGCGTACAAAACCTGATTTTCTCCTCCTCTGCCACGGTTTATACTGCCGGCAGCGAAATGCCTCTGCGGGAGGACAGCCCCACCGGCAGCTGCACCAACCCCTACGGCTGGACAAAGTATATGTCCGAGCAGATTCTCTCTGGACTTGCCACTGCAGATAAGCGCTGGGGCATCTGTCTTCTGCGGTATTTTAACCCCATCGGTGCCCACGAAAGCGGCCGTATCGGCGAAGACCCCCGGGGAATTCCCAATAATCTTATGCCCTACATCACGCAGGTAGCGGTAGGTCGCCGGGAAAAACTCAGTGTTTTCGGCGATGATTACGACACCCCCGACGGCACCGGCGTCCGGGACTACATCCATGTGGTAGACTTGGCAAAGGGCCATGTGGCAGCAGTGGAGTATATCTGCAAAAACCCCGGCGTAGAAGTCTTTAACTTGGGCACCGGCACCGGCTACAGCGTGCTGGATATGGTGAATGCCTTCCGGGAGGCCAACAATGTGCCTCTGCCCTACGCAATCGCCCCCCGGCGGCCAGGCGATATTGCCGTATGCTACGCAGACCCGGGAAAGAGCCGGGAAAAGCTTAGCTGGCAGGCAGAGAAAACCTTGCAGGATATGTGCCGGGACGCTTGGAAATGGCAGAAAAACAACCCCAACGGTTACGACGAAGCATAAAAATCGCCCTTCCTCAACGAGGAAGGGCAGTTTTTATTTCCGCTTGGTTTCTTTAAAGAATGTGCCCATAAGTAAACAGGCCCATAAAAACAGGCTGATTGCCCAAAACTGACTGCACATCATTGGAGCAGATACGACAACAAGCAATGCGTGCATCCGATTGCCCACCGCCTCTGCCGCCGGCAAGGTCAGCACATTGCCGATTAAAACCAGCATAGTAAGCAAAAGGGATGCTGTGCAGAGAATACGGATTCTCTTTACCAGCGCCCGGTTCTTTTGCTCCACCGCTTCGTAAAGCAAAATTCCTCCGGGGATAAAGAAACCTATAGCAAGCAGGGCAAACAGCGCCTGTAAAAGACCGTTTTTTGTCTGTACAAAGCCCAGCGCCGCACACAGAATGTACATACCGCCCCATATGAGCGCCAGCTTTTGATTTCTTTTCATCTCGTGCCTCCAGGTTTTTTCTGTTAGTTTACCCTATTTCTTCCAAAATAGCAACTGTTATTCCCCTCTTTTGGAGAAGAAATCAAAAAATACTGGACACCGGATGGTTATTCTGTTATAATCCAAATAATAGAATTTTTGGAAGGAGCTTGCCTATGAAATGCCCCTTTTGTGGCAGCCAGGACGGTCGTGTTGTAGATTCCCGCCCCTCTGAAGATGGTTTTAGCATCCGTCGCCGTCGGGAATGTACCGCCTGTCTGCGTCGGTTTACCACCCACGAGCATCTGGAAAGTCAGCCGATTATCGTTGTAAAACGGGATGGTTCCCGCCAGAGCTTTGATCGAAATAAAATCCTCAATTCCATGATGCGTGCTTTTGATAAGCGGCAGGTAGACACCGCGGATTTGGACCGAATTACCACAGAAATTGAGCAATCCCTGCAAAACGGTCTGGAGCGCGAAGTCAGCACCGACCACATCGGCGAAATGGTAATGGCCCGCATTAAGCCTTTGGACGAAGTCGCTTACATACGGTTTGCCTCCGTGTATCGCCGTTTCCAGGACGTACAGAGCTTTATTCACGAAATCAATCAGTTTTTGGAGGAAAAATAAGGAGCGATTATGGAAGCAATTATGGATTTGCTGGCAGGTTTTGATCCGTCTGCCCTGCTTCCCGACATTTCCACCACCCTGGGTGTTCTGGAGCTGATTGCCCGCATCGCCATTCTGGCCGTGCCGGTTGTTCTGCTTATTTTGGGGCTGATTTATTTTTTCCGTCCCCCAAAAGAGGCCAATCACAGCTTCGGCTACCGCACCTATTTCGGTATGGGCAGCGTGGAAGCCTGGCGATACACCCAGTGGCTGGCGGGTATCGTATACGGTGGGTTGGGTGCTGTTCTTACAATTATAATGCTGGTTCTCGGCTTTACCATGAAAAGCAAGGAAACAATGTCCCTTCTTACCACCGCTGCCATCTGCATTGTGGTTGAAATTCTGCTGACTTTAGCGGCAAGCCTTGTCATCAATATTACCGCCCTTGTGCGATATGACCGAGACGGCTACCGTCGCGGAACAAGATGAAACAATAAAAAATCCCCCGGGGGTTTCCTCCCGGGGGATTTTTTATTCTTTATTTCTTCAGGTAAGCATCGATGGCGGCGGCGCCCTTCTTGCCTGCGCCCATTGCCAGAATAACCGTTGCGGCACCGGTAACGGCATCGCCGCCGGCAAATACGCCGTCACGGGTGGTCATCTCGTCTTCATTGACGATCAGGCAGCCCTTCTTGTTGGTCCCCAGACCGGGGGTGGGGGCCCGCAGCGGGGGGTTGGGGCGGGTGCCCAGGGACATGATGACGGTATCCACATCCAGAATGAACTCGCTGCCGGGCACCTCGATGGGACGGCGGCGGCCGGAAGCATCGGGCTCACCCAGCTCCATACGGATGCACTTCATGCCGCAAACACGGCCATTCTCGTCGCCGATGATCTCCACAGGGTTGCACAGAGTCTTGAACTCGATACCCTCTTCCTTTGCGTGGTGCTTTTCCTAAGTCGGAGGCCAAGCGGTCTTAGGAAGACAA
>JAZSKZ010000008.1:0-2167 GCA_045535135.1 Faecousia sp. | reverse complement strand
ATTTGTGTTAATCATATAGGTTTTGGCCCCCAGTGCGTCAAATACCGACTTTGCAATATTCCATGCCGCACCGTTGGCACAGTCCAGACCGATTTTTACATCCTTGAAGGAGTACATACCCAAGCTGATCAGATAGCCGATGTAGCGATTTCTGCCGGACGCATAGTCCACAGATACGCCCACCTTATCCCGCACACCGAAGGGAAGCGTTTCCCACTTTTCGCCGAACAGCTCCAGCTTTCCATCAATGTAATCCTCTACGAGAGCAATGGTTTCCTCATCCATCTTTTCGCCCATATAATTAATGAGCTTGATGCCGTTATCGTAGTAGGGATTATGGCTGGCGGAAATCATAATGCCGCAGTCAAAGCCGTCCATTCTGGTGATATAGGCAACGGAGGGCGTGGTGGTTACGTGCATCAGGTATGCGTCGGCACCGGAAGCGGTAATACCGGCAGCCAGTGTATACTCAAACATATAACTGGAGCGGCGGGTATCCTTGCCGATAACGATTCTCGCCGGCGACTCATCCCCTGCTCTGCGCTTTTTCTCGCCATAGTACCAGCCCAAAAAGCGACCTACCTTATAAGCGTGGTCAGCGGTAAGTCCCACATTCGCTTCTCCACGGAAGCCGTCTGTTCCAAAATACTTTCCCATAACGATTCCCCTTACTGATTTTTGGTAACAATGATGCCCATACTCTTATAAATACTGTCCGCCGGAATTACACCCCGCACGCAGGACAGGGGGTATACATTGGAATTTCTGCCGATCACCGTGCCGGGATTAAGCACACTATTGCAGCCGACTTCCACAAAGTCGCCCACCATTGCGCCTACCTTTTTAACACCGGTAGGAATAGGGGGCTGGGTGTGAATCACCACTAACTTTTTGTCGGATTTTACATTGGAGGTAATAGAGCCGGCGCCCATATGGGCTTTGTGGCCCAAAATACTGTCGCCCACATAATTGTAGTGAGGCACCTGCACGCCGTCAAATAAAATCACATTCTTCAGCTCCACAGAGTTGCCTACCACACAGCCTGCGCCCACCAGCGCAGAGCCGCGAATAAAAGCGCAGTGCCGCACCTCGGTATCAGCACCGATGATGCAGGGCGCACCCAAAAAAGCCGTGGGGGCAATTTTCGCCGTCTTGTGTACCCAAACCTGGGGCTGCAGCTGGGTATAATCTTTGCCCAAGGATGCACCCAAAGCGCAAATCATTTCCTTGATGCCTGACAGAGCTTCCCAAGGATAAGTAAATTGCTTTAAGTATTCAGTTGCCTGCGTATAGCGCAGGTCGTAAAGGTCATTTATGGTATACATAATATCCCACCTTTCTGCTTACACTTGAATATTGTACACCAACGGCGCCAAAAAGTAAATAGTATTAGAAATTTTTACAGCAAAAAGCACCTGTCGAACGACAGGTGCTTTTCTGTTATTTCGCGTATTCTACCGCTTTGGTCTCCCGGATCACATTCACCTTGATCTGACCGGGGTATTCCAGCTCGGCTTCGATTTTCTTTGCCACATCCCGGGCAAGGAGAATCATATTGTCTTCGCTGACCTCCTCGGGCTTGACCATAATGCGAACTTCCCGACCTGCCTGAATAGCAAAGGCCTTTTCTACACCGGGATAACTGCCGGTCAGCTCTTCCAGCTTCTGCAGTCTGCGGATGTAGTTTTCCACATTCTCACGGCGGGCACCGGGACGGGCTGCAGACACTGCATCAGCAGCCTGCACCAGCACGGCGATAACCGTCTTAGGCTCCACGTCACCATGGTGTGCCTCAATGGCATTGATGACAACAGGATTTTCCTTATACTTCTTGGCAAGGTCAGCACCCAGCTGCACGTGGCTGCCTTCGACCTCATGGTCGATGGACTTGCCCAGGTCATGCAGCAGACCTGCACGCTTTGCCATTGCCACATCCACGCCCAGCTCCGCGGCCATCAGGCCTGCAATGTGGGAAACTTCGATGGAGTGGTTCAGAACGTTCTGGCCGTAGGAAGTACGGTACTTCTGGCGGCCCAGGATCTTCACAAGTTCGGGGTTCAGATTGTGGACACCGGTCTCGTAGCAGGCACGCTCGCCTTCCTCGCGGATGGTGCGGTCCACTTCTTTCCGTGACTTTTCCACCATGTCCTCAATGCGGGTGGGGTGG
>JAZSKZ010000075.1:0-10842 GCA_045535135.1 Faecousia sp. | reverse complement strand
CCGGCTTCGATGCAGGGGAAGATGAAGGTGTTGGCATAGCCGGCAACGGGGGAGCCGGGGAACTTCAGCTGACCCACCTCGGGAGCAACAGCAGCGTCAAACTGCATCTCGCCGTCGATCATCAGGTCGGGAGCCATCTCCTTGGCAACCTTGGTAGCCTCGTTACTCAGCTTCACAGTGCCGCCCTTGCCGGAGCCGTTGGTGGAGAAGGAGAGCATTGCAACCTTGGGGTCAATACCGAACACCTTAGCGGTGTTAGCGGTTTCAATAGCAACCTCAGCCAACTTCTGTGCAGCAGACAGCACCACATTGCCGTCCTTGTCCAGAGAATCTTCATAGCTCAGGTTGATTGCGCAGTCGCCCATAGCAAGCTTCTCTTCGCCACGGACCATAATGAAGCAGGAGGACACCAGATGTGCACCCTTTTTGGTCTTAACCAGCTGCAGAGCAGGACGGACAGTATCTGCGGTGGAGTAGGTTGCGCCGCCCAGCAGAGCGTCAGCATAGCCCATTTTTACCAGCATTGTGCCGAAATAATTGCCCTTGGACAGAGCAGCACGGCACTCCTCGGCGGTCATTTTGCCCTTGCGGAGCTCCACCATCTTGTCTACCATTGCATCCATACCAGCATAAGTAGTGGGATCGAGAATCTCTACGCCCTCGATATCAAAACCGCCCTTGGCGGCATTGGCCTTAACCTCGTCCACATTGCCCACCAGAATGGGGGTAAGGAAGCCGTCCTTCTTCAGGCGGGCAGTTGCTTCCAGAATACGGGCATCGTGGCCCTCGGTAAATACGATTTTCCGGGGATTGGCCTTGAGGGTTTCAATCATAGCCTTAAACATAGTTTCATTCCTCCATATTTTTCGGGTAATACCCTTTTTTCCGCAGTAATTATACTATACCTGCCGGAAATTGGCAATAGTTTTATAAAACATTAATACTAAAATTCTTGACCCGCAACACAGAGTTTGCTATACTATTTACAGTAAGAGATGTAAAGGAGGCATTATTATGGATATTTGGCCACTTGTTTGGTTCGTTCTTATGGTAATTTGCCTGATTATCGAAAGCGAAACCGTTTCTTTGGTGTCCATTTGGTTTGCCGGTGGTGCGCTGGCGGCGCTGATTCTCAGTCTGTTTTCCCTGTCGCCGGTGGTACAGATTGTGGTGTTCCTTCTGGTGGGTGGCGCTTTGCTGGCTGCTCTGCGTCCTTTCGCAAAGCGCCACTTTTCTCACAAGCTAACTGCCACAAACGTGGACGCCATCCCGGGCAAAACCGCTACGGTACTTATGGAAATCGATAATTTGGCAGAAACCGGCCAAATTAAACTGGGCGGTCTGGAATGGACGGCACGAAGCACTTCCGGGCGCCCCATCCCCGCAGGTACGATTGTTGTTGTAGACCGGATAGAAGGCGTAAAAGCCTTCGTTTCTCCGGCAAAAGGCAAAAATTAAAGGAGGGTTTTCTATGATTATCATTTTTGGCGTGATTGTTGTTGTATTTCTCATTGTCATTTCCAACATCTCCGTGGTACAGCAGTCCCGGGCCTATGTTATTGAGCGGCTGGGTGCTTTCCGGGAGGTTTGGGGCGTAGGCCTTCATATGAAGGTGCCTTTTTTGGATAAAATCGCCAAAAAAGTGAGCCTCAAGGAGCAGGTGCTGGATTATCCTCCACAGCCTGTTATCACCAAGGATAATGTTACCATGCAGATCGACACGGTGGTCTATTTCCAAATCACCGACCCCAAGCTGTTCGCTTACGGCGTGGAGCATCCCATGATGGCTATGGAAAACCTCACTGCTACCACGCTCCGTAATATTATCGGCGATCTGGAGCTTGACCAGACCCTTACTTCCCGTGATGTAATCAATACCCGGATGCGTTCCATTCTGGATGAAGCCACCGACCCTTGGGGCATTAAAATCAACCGCGTGGAGCTGAAAAACATTCTGCCGCCGCAGGACATTCAAAGCTCTATGGAAAAGCAAATGAAGGCAGAGCGCGACCGCCGGCAGGCCATTTTACAGGCAGAGGGCCAAAAGAAGTCTGCCATCCTGATTGCAGAGGGCGAGAAGGAGTCCGCGGTTTTGCGGGCCGCCGCCGAAAAGGAAGCCGCTATTATGCGTGCTGACGGCGAAGCTCAGGCCATTCGGATGGTGCAGCAGGCACTGGCAGACTCTATGGATCTGCTGAATCAGAAAGCACCTAACGATCAGGTTATCAAGCTTAAGGCCATCGAGGCAATGGAAAAGATTGCCAATGGCCAGGCCACAAAGATTATTATTCCCAGCGAAATGCAGGGTCTTGTAGGTCTTGCCAACGGCCTTGTAGAAGGCACAAAAGAATAAAAAGCTTCCCGGCAGCTTTCGCTGCCAGCAATTTTATTATCTTTTGAAGGTGGTATGCATGGCGGTCTTCCAACTCTCGCCCGGCGCTAAAACTGCAGCAGCAGGTTTGTTTTCCCAGGCGATATCTTCACCCACCGGGCTGGGGGTAGATTCCCAAGGCTCAATGCACACAAACTGCGGCATGCCCGGCTTGCTCCAAAGAAGCACATAAGGAAAGCCTGCAATCTCCGCCACCACGGCTCTGCCGGAACCCTTTTCATAGATACCTAGTATTCCCGACTTAAGCCCGGTCATCATGTGGCTGTCATTTGCAAACAGCTTTTCATCTATGGGAATGGCCGTAATGTTCTTTCCCAAATAATACACCTTATCGCCCACCAATCCACCGTTGGAAGTATCCAGGCACAGTGGAGATTCGACCTTCTCAAACCGCAACTCATAATCCTTGGCTGTATGAGCTTCATCAAAGGGGACGCGGAAAGCCGGGTGGTAGCCAATACCGAAGGAGAAGCTTTCTTTATCCAAATTTTCTACCCGAAGGGTATGGTGTAAGGTTTCGTCCTCTAACAGGAAGGTGGATTCCAGCCGGAATTTCCACGGCCACAGATCGAGAAGTTTTTCACTCCACATAAGCTCCAGCACCAAGAGGTTTCCCTCGCAGCGCACCATTGTATGCTCTGCTTTTCGGGCAAAACCGTGGGGATCCCCCTCAAAAACCGACCCTTTTGCGGAAAATTTTCCGCCGGGGAGTCTGCCGGCATAGGGAAACATAATCGGCGCCTGACCGCTCCATACCGCCGGATCGCCTTGCCACAGATGCTCTATGCCGTCATCCTTATAGACCACACTGCACAGCTCTGCTCCCAGAGAATTCACAGAGATTTTCAGCTTTTGGTTTTCGATTGTATACTTCATAGCGGTCTCCTTGTAAAACTCAAGAAATTCCCGGGGTGTTTGGCACTTCAGGCTCTGGGATTGGAGCATTGAACCAAACCTCCGTCAGCACCCGGATAATAAAGAAAAACAAAACAACGCAGCCTAAAATAATGCGATAATTGCCAAAAACCCGGAAGCTGTGCTTGCGTACATATTCCATAAGTCCCCGGATCACCAAGAGGCTGACAGCAAAGGAAACAGCGCAGCCGATGACCAACAGGGCAATTTCCAGGTTTGATGCCGATGCGCCGGAGAAGATGAATTTTACCAGCTTCAGCGCGCTGGCGCCCAGCATTGTGGGAATTGCCAAAAAGAACGAAAATTCTGCGCCGGCGGCTCTGCCTACGCCCAAAACAATTGCGCCTAAAATAGTAGAGCCGGAACGGGATGTGCCGGGAATCAACGCAAGGCACTGGAATGCGCCGATCAGCAGGGCAGTGCGGTAATCAATATCGTAAACCGAGCGAATACGACCCTTGTTTTCCTCGTCGCCCCGCTCTAAGTACAAAAACGCCACGCCGTAAACAATTAGCGCAATCGCCACCACAATGTGATTATACAGATGGGCATCCATCCAATCGTCCAGCAAAAGGCCGATTACCGCCGACGGAAGCACCGCCACAATCACCTTAAACCAAAGCTGCCATGTATTTTTTCTTTCCTGCACCGTTTTTTTAGGAGAGAAGGGATTAAGCTTATGAAAAAACAGCAGCACCACCGCAAGGATGGCTCCCAGCTGAATCACCACTTGGAACATTTCATAAAATTCCGACGACACCTTCAGCCGCACAATCTCGTCCAGCAGAATCATATGTCCCGTAGAGGAAACAGGAAGCCATTCTGTAACGCCTTCCACAATTCCAAACAGAATTGCTTTTATAATTTCCACAAATGTGTTCATAAAGGCCGCTCCTCTTTGCTCAATCTAGTATCATTATACCTGTACGGCAGTATCAATGCAAGGAAAATTTTGCCGAAAGGTGTCTCGTTCATGTTTTCGGGGTGAACTCTTTACAATTTATTCACCTGTATGGTAAAATATCGGTTATAATAAGGAAAAATCAAACTATTGCCCAGGAGGGATATTTATGACAGCAACGGTCTTGTTGGTGGAAGATGATCGCAATATTACCGAGCTTTTACAGCTTTATTTGGAAAAAGAGGGTTACCGGGTGCTTACAGCATCTGACGGACGGCAGGGCCTGGAGGTTTTCCGCAAGGAAAATCCTGACTTGGTGCTCTTGGACGTGATGATGCCGGTAATGGACGGCTGGGAGGCCTGCCGTATTATCCGCAGCGAAAGCCAAGTGCCCATCGTTATGCTCACCGCCAAGGGAGAAACCGACGATAAGGTACAGGGTCTGAAGGCCGGTGCCGATGACTATATCACAAAACCCTTTGAGATGCGGGAGGTTTTGGCCAGACTGGAGGCTATTTTGCGCCGTACCGGCACCGCATCTTCTGCCGCCAACGCCAAGCGCCTGGTTTTTGACCGGCTGGTCATCGATATGGACGCATTTGAGCTCATTGTGGACGGAAAAAAGGTGGATGCGCCCCCAAAAGAAATGGAGCTGCTTTTCTATCTTGCTACCACCCCTAACCGGGTTTATACCCGCAACCAGCTTCTGGACGAAGTGTGGGGCTTTGACTATTTCGGCGACTCCCGTACCGTGGATGTCCATGTAAAGCGTCTGCGCGAAAAGCTGGAGGGCGTTTCCGAAAAATGGAGTCTCAAAACTGTTTGGGGCGTTGGATATAAATTTGAGGTGCTGTAAATTCGAGGTGCAGTAAAATGAGGAGCTATTTTAGCCGCATTTTTATTCCCGGTATTCTCCTGCTCCTGGCCACACTAACTATGGTAGGTGCTTTCTTTCAGGTTTTGGTGCGGGAGTATTTGACAGAAACAAAGCTGGACGAGATGAAAGCCAACAGCCGCACCCTTTCCCGGCTGGCTTCCGCCTATTATATTGAGGATACACTGTCCGGCCACGATTTTTTGGTAAATTTGAGTCTAACCGCCAATACATCCGGCACAGATACGGTGATTTGCGACACCACAGGCAAACTCCTGCTGTGCTCTGACTCTCCTATGGGTTGTGTCCACCAAGGTATGCAGCTGACGGATACTTTTGTGAAACAGGTTCTGTCCACAGGTATGGTGGCCGATGCCGGCAGGGTAGAAGGACTCTATAGCACACCCCGGTATGTGGTGGCTGTTCCCATTGAAACCGCCACCAACCCAGCAGTAGGAATTGTCATTCTCTCCGCCCCCATTTCCCATACCACTCACGTCCTTGCCCGACTTACCAGCAGCTATATTTACGTATCGGTCGTTGTTATTCTTCTGGCGCTGGTGATTATGCTTTATTTGGCAAGAAAACAAAGCTCCCCTCTGAAGGGCATGGCTGCCGCCGCCACAGCTTTCGGGCATGGTGATATGCAGGCCCGTATGGAAGTAGGCATCAATGACCCCCGGGAAGTGCAGGAAATGGCCGTGGCATTCAACAATATGGCCTCCTCTCTGGAGAAAAGTGAGTTCCACCGCCGGGAGTTTGTGGCAAATGTGTCCCACGAACTAAAAACACCGCTGACCACCATCGGCGGCTATGTGGACGGCATTTTAGACGGCACAATCCCTCCGGAGCGGCATAATCACTATATGAAAATCGTCTCCGACGAAACCAAGCGGCTAAACCGTCTGGTGCGTAGTATGCTGGACATCTCCCGGCTTCAGGAACAGCAGGGCTTCCCGGAAGAAGCAAAAACCAGATTTGACATTGGCGAATGCGCCAGCCGGGTTCTTCTGACCTTTGAACAGAAAATCACCAGCCGCAACCTGGATGTGGATGTGATTCTTCCTGAGCACCCCCTGTTTACAGAAGCCAACGAGGATGCTATTATGCAAGTGCTCTATAATTTACTGGACAATGCGGTAAAATTCTGCCCCGAAGGCGGCAATCTCCGGCTTTCCGTGCAAGAACGGGACAATAAAATTTTGGTTTCTGTAGGCAACGACGGCCCCTCTATCCCCGCCGAGGAGCTTCCGTTGGTTTTTGAGCGCTTTCACAAGCTGGACAAAAGCCGTAACCGGGAGCAGGAAGGCTGGGGCTTGGGCCTTTACATTGTGAAAACCCTTGTTTGCAGCCACGGCGAGGATATCTCTGTTACCAGCGGCGACGGATACACCGCCTTTACCTTTACGCTTCCTTTAATATTGTGAGGTATTTTATGCTTTCCCACGAAGAACACAACCATCAATTTGAATATCAGACAGGCTCTGTACCCCCTGCCCGGCAGGCGGGTGGTCTCTTTGCCGCCGGAGTCTTTGTTGCGATTGCTGTTTTGGGCATCTTTATTGTTACCGGTGCTGTCGGTTACCGGGTCTTTTCGCCTACTACCACACCGCTCCTTGCTTCTCTCTCCACCGAGAGCGGGAGCAGCTTCTTCTCAAACGAGGCGCATATGGATGGCGAAGTGATCTCCTGCAGTGAAATAGGCATCACCTGTCAGAGTATTTCCAACTTCTGCGCCGAGTATTATAATCTCCCCAAGGGCGTTTATGTAATCAGTGTGGAAAAGAACACACCTGCCGACCTGCAAGGCGTTCTTCCCGGCGACGTGCTGATTGCCCTCAACGACGCCTCTATCTGTTTGGCCGGCACTCTGCAAAGCTATCTTTTAGGCAATTACGGTCGGGAGCCCACCTCTTTACTGTTTGCAAGGGGCGATCAACTGTTCTATGTTTTTCTGTCTCCGGAGGTATCCTGATGACTACCGTATTTACACAGACCTATACTGTTACGGATCTGCACGCCGACGGCTTTGGTCGGACAAAACCTTCGGCGCTCCTGTTTTTCGCCCAGGATATTGCCACCAAACACGCCGCGCTTCTGTGCGGAAGCTGGGAAGCGCTGCAGGAAAAGCACCTGTTTTGGGCAGTCAGCCGCCATAAGCTGATTATTCACCGGGCTCCGCTGCTGGGAGAGACCCTTACATTAAAAACCTGGCCTATGCCCACCACCCGGGCGGCCTATCCCAGAGCCGTAGAGGGCTATGATGGGGCGGGAAACCTTGTTTTCTCCCTGGGCAGTCTTTGGGTCTTAATGGACACAGAGAAACGCACTATGGTTTTGCCGGGAAAATCTGATGTGGAAGTTCCGGGCATAGAAACCGACAGGGAAGTCGCCCTTCCCAAATCCCTTCTTCCTCTCCGGGATACGGAAAACACCTCCCGGCAGGTAACCTATTCGGAACTGGATCGCAACCTTCATATGAATAACACCCGGTATTTGGAATGGCTGGCAGACTTATTGCCCCTTTCCTTCCATCGAGAGCATTATTTATCGGAGTGCACCTTGTGCTATCTGTCTGAAACTTTGTATAACCAGACGCTCCGCCTGTCCTTTCATCTGGAAAAGGACACCCTGTGTATGGACGGATGGCGACAGGAATCCACCACAGAAAAACGGGTTTTCGCCGCAGAAGCGCGTTTTTCCACATATGTTCTGTAAACCGCCAAAAGGCTGTCGAAAACTGTGGATAATTTCCGCAAATCCTCTGTAAACCCTTATTTTACAGAGGATTTTCCCTTTTCTGTTGTGGAAAAAGCTGTGGATAATGTGGATAACTGGCGTGCCTTTTGTCTTCCATTTTTCTATTTTACGGAGTTTATGTCAACGAAAATTGTGTCCATCAACCACTTGTTCGCTTTCCCGGTTTTACATAACAAAATCCACACCACGAGCGGTGTAAATAGGTTTTGCAAAAACGCTCTCCATTCTGTACATCTCTTTCTCTTTCAATTATAATAGACAGTAGCAGCATGCTTGAAGCTGCCCGTTTTGATCATAACCCGCTTTTTAACTTCTTTCCGTTTGGTGGTACGATACGATGATTTTTGGTTTCTATACTTTGGGCTGCAAAGTGAATCAATACGAAACCCAGGCTATGGAGCAGCAGCTTTTAAGTCTGGGCCATACCCTTGCACCCTTTTATGAAGAATGTGATGCTTACATTATAAATACCTGCTCCGTTACCGCCGTATCTGACAAAAAGAGCCGGGCGGTAATCCGCCGTTGTCGCCGGGAGCACCCGGATGCGATAATCGCCGTATGCGGCTGTTACAGCCAATGGGATAAAAATGCCGCCCAACGATTGGGTGCAGATGTGATTGGCGGCAGCGGAAACCGGGTATCCTTTATAGAGGATGTGCTCTCGGTTCTATCCTCCCGCCGCACCCTTTGCCGGGTAGATAACGCCCTTGCCCGGCGGCAGTTTGAGATTTTACCCCCCGGCGGCCTGGAAGGACGTACCCGGGCAATGCTGAAGGTGCAGGACGGCTGTGTCAATTTCTGCACCTACTGCATTATTCCCTACACCCGGGGACCCATTCGCTCTGCGCCTGTGGAGCTGGCAGTAGAGCAGGCCGTTGCGCTCTCACGAAGGGGCTATCGAGAAATTGTGATTACCGGCATCGAAATTGCCTCCTGGGGTGCAGATTTGCCGGGAAAACCCAATCTTTCCCTGCTTTTGCAGGCAATTTGTAACGCCGTACCCCAAGTCCGCATCCGATTAGGCTCTTTGGAGCCCAGGATTATCGCCAAAGACTTTTGCAATGTGCTTAAAACACTTCCCAACCTGTGTCCCCAGTTTCACCTTTCCATGCAATCCGGCTGCGACAGTGTGCTTGCCAGGATGAAGCGGAAGTATAATACTGCCCGATATTATGAAAGTGTGTGCCTTTTGCGGGAAGTTTTTCCCGATTGCGCCATCACCACCGATATGATTGTGGCCTTCCCCGGCGAAACCGAGGAGGAATTTGCGGAAAGTCTGGCCTTTATCCGCAAATGCGGATTTGCCGCTATGCATATTTTTCCTTATTCCCGCCGTCCCGGCACACCGGCAGACAAAATGCCCGGCCAGCATAATAACCAAACCAAAGAAAGCCGTAGCAAGCAGGCCATCGCCGTAGCCGACGAACTGTCCGCTGCTTTCCATAAAAATATGGAAGGGAAAACACTCTCTGTGCTCTTTGAGGAGCAAGAAGGGGAGTACCGCACCGGCCATACCCCTAACTATATTAAGGTATATGTCCCCGGCAGTGAGGATCTGCAGGGTAAACTTGTAGAGGTTTGCATCGGCAAGCCGTTCCGCGACGGCGTGCTGGCAACACTTCCGGATTCTTCCAAATAAAAATTTTAATGACAAAGTACGTCTTTTGTGTTATACTATAAAGCACAGAAATTGATTCTTAAAAGGAGGTAGTTCCTTTGAAATATTGGCGTGGTTTTTTGGTTGCCGGTATTCTCGGTGCCTGCACCTGGGCCCTTTTGGAGTTTGCTAAAACCCATACTGTGCTGATCGATATGGTATTTCCCTATATTTCCCGTATGATTTGCAGCAGCGCCGCCCAGTGGAGTGCCTCCGTGTCCTTCTGCCTTTGGCAGGTTCTGCTTGTCGGTATCGGTGTAGGTGTTTTGGCCTTCATTGCACTGGCCGTTGCTCTGCGCTGGAATATTATTCAGGTTACCGGTTGGATCACCGCTGTGGTCAGCCTTGTGGTTCTGTTCAATACCGGCATTTTCGGTATGAATAAATATTCCGGTCCCTTGGCTGACGACATTTATCTGGAAGTTACGGATTACGATATCGTCCAACTGGAAAAAGCCGCAACCTATTATTTGGAAAACGCCCGTTCTATGGAGCAGTCCATTCTCTTCGCCGGCGGCACAGCCCCGGATTTCGATGCGCTTGCAGAAAATGCCTGGAAGGGATACGATTCTCTGGTATATAAAAACTCCTATTCTGTTTTTGCCGGCTCTCACGTCCCGGTAAAAAAACTGGGCTGGCAGAGCTACTATACGAAAAACGGCATTACCGGCGTTACGGTTCCTCTGACCGGCGAAGCTGCCGTTAATCCCAATGTGCCGGATGCTCTGCTGCCTTTTGCCATTTGCCACGAAATGGCCCACCGTATGAGCATTCATTCCGACCGGGATGCAAATTTGGCGGCATTTTTGGGCTGCCGTGCCAACGAGAATCCCTATTTCGCTTACTCCGGCTATCTGAACGCTTATCGCTACTGCTATAATGCCCTGCACTCCTTCTCCTCTGAAGCCGCCGTTTCCGCCGTTGCCAACCTGAATGCTATGGCAAGCGAAAAAATTCTTGCAGATATAGCTAAAATCGACAATTTCTACCAAGGTGCAGAAAATTCCACTACCTACCGGGAGAATGTACAGCTTTTTGTTTCCTGGTATCTTCAGGAAATCTATTTCCCCATATACGGCAACAACGGTCCCACCTTTGACCCTCTGGATGAGACCCAGGTGGATTTATCCGGCAATGTAAACGCCAAACTTCCTACTGCTGGCTGATATGAAAGATACTTTAAAAGAAGGCCTGCCTATTTTGGGCTTGGCATTGACGGAAAACAAAATAAATACCTTAGTTGCCTTTGGTGAAGGCGTTGTTCGACAAAACGAGGTGATGAACCTCACCGCCATCACCCAGCCGGACCAGGTGGCAAAGCTGCATTTACTAGACTCCCTGAC
>JAZSKZ010000078.1:0-4770 GCA_045535135.1 Faecousia sp. | reverse complement strand
GCCTCCCGGGCCTCACCCGGGCCGTTCACGATACAGCCCATCACCGCCACAGTGATTGGCTTTTTACAATCCTTCAATGCCTCATCTACCTGATTTACAAGGCTGATAAGGTCGATTTTTGTCCGTCCGCAGGTGGGGCAGGAAATGATATTCACGCCCTCGTTTCGAAGGCCCGCCGCACGGAGAATGTCCTTTGCCGCATAGACCTCCTCCACAGGGTCATCGGTAAGGCTCACCCGGATGGTATCGCCGATACCGTCAAGTAGCAGTGCGCCGATACCCATAGCGGACTTCATAAGACCCATACGCACCGGGCCGGTTTCCGTTACGCCGATGTGCAGCGGATAGTCGCACTTTTCCCGGAACAGCCGGGCGGCCGCCACCATTGTGGGAACGGTGGAGGATTTCATGGATACACAGGTATCGTAAAAGTCGTATTTTTCAAGCAGTGCAATATGTTGGAAGGCGCTTTCCACCAGCGCTTCGGCGGTGGGGTGGCCGTATTTCCCCAGAAGCGTTTTGTCTAAGCTGCCGCCGTTTACGCCGATACGGATGGAAATGTTCCGCTCCTTGCAAACTTTTACCACCGCCTGTACCCGGTCTTCCCCGCCTATGTTGCCGGGGTTAATACGAATTTTCGCTGCGCCGCCTTCTGCGGCGGCAATGGCAAGGCGGTAATCAAAGTGAATGTCCGCAACCAGTGGGAGTGAGGATTTGCGGCAGATTTCCCGAAAAGACTCTGCCGCCTCTCGGTCGGGAACAGCCAAGCGGGCGATTTGACAGCCGGCGTCTGCAAGGGCTTTAATTTGGGAAAGGCAGCCCTCCACATCCGTTGTCTTGGTATTTAGCATAGACTGAATGACCACTGGGGCACCACCACCGATGGGAATACCACCCACCAGAATCTGCCGTGTCATACTCTTCACCTCGCAAAAATCTGAAATACATCCTTAAAGAGGATAACTGCCATAAGGATCAGCAGCAGAATCATACCTGCGCCGTGGAGATAGCCCTCATACTTGGGGTTAATTTTCTTTCTGGTAATCTTCTCATAGCCGGTGGTGAGAAGTAGGCAGACCGCCCGTCCGCCATCCAGTGCCGGCAGGGGCAGTAAGTTCATCACCGCTAAATTAATGCCGATAAAGCCGCCGAAATAGAGAAGATTGAGTAACGCCCCCAGGGTAGATCCGGCGCTGTCGGCGGTTTCGCTCATAATCTGCACAATGCCCACAGGGCCGGAAACCTGAGAAAGGGATGCCTCCCCGGTGATGAGCATTTTAAGACTGAGCACCACGGACTGCACCACACTGCAGGAGGTGTTGAGGCTATACTTCAGCTTATTGAGGAGCGTTCCTTCCTCCATACTGAGTAGGATGCCGTAGCGCACACTCTCGTTGCCCTTCTCATCGACAAAGGTGTGGGTTTCCATTTTGAAATCGTTCAAATAAACCTTTTTACCGTCCCGCTCTACCACGATATCGTGGGTATCGCCGGGCTGGACGGAGAGAATCATACTGAAATCCGAGGAAGTAAAGACCGTGTAGCCATCCACAGACAAAATCCGGTCACCTACCTGCATACCTCCATCATAAACGATGGTGCAGCCCGGCTCGGCTTCGGAAATAACGGGAGTATCCAACTGCTTAAGCGGCGAAAAGGCGATAAAAATCAGCAGATAGCCCGCAACCAGATTCATAAAAGCGCCGGCAAGCAGGATAATGAGCCGCTTCCACCAAGCCGCCTTCTGGAAGGAGCGGGGGTTATCGGTATCACTATCCTCACCCTCCATGGCGCAGTAGCCGCCAAAGGGGATGCACCGCAGAGAGTAAAGGGTCTCCCCTACCTGCTTTTTAAATATGGCAGGGCCCATAAACAGGGCAAATTCATTGACCTGCACGCCGGAGAGCTTTGCGGTTACAAAATGCCCCAGCTCGTGAATAAAAATCAGAAAACTAAAAAGTAAAATCGCAAATACAATGGTCATAACAATCCTCGATTAAAATGCATTATTTCGCACGCACTCCCGGGCAAGGCGATCTGCCTCCAAAATCTCCTCCAAGGTGGGATTTTCCCGGAAAGGAACTTCCGAAACGGCCTTTGCTACCAGTTCGTAGATGTCATAAAAGCCGATTTTATCCTGTAAAAACAGAGCCACAGCTTCTTCGTTTGCGCCGTTCATAGCCGCGCAGGCTGTGCCGCCCTTTGCGGCGCACTCCCGGGCAAGCTTCAGGCAAGGGAACGATTCCATATCCGGCTCGCAGAAGGTAAGCGATGCGCATTTCGTTAAGTCCAACGGCTCCACCGGGCAGCTTTGCCGCTCCGGGTAGGTCAGCGCCAGCTGAATGGGCAGGCGCATATCCGGGCTTCCCAGCTGGGCCATCACGCCACCGTCACGGAGCTCCACAAGGGAGTGGACTATGCTCTGCCGATGGATCAGCACATCCACCTGCGAAAGGGGCAGATCATAAAGGCGCATCGCCTCAATGACCTCCAGACCCTTATTCATCAGGGTGGCGCAGTCCACAGTAATTTTATCGCCCATTTTCCAGTTGGGGTGGCGCAGGGCGTCGGCCTTGGTTACTTGTCCCAGCTCCTCCCGGGTTTTGCCGAAGAACGGGCCGCCGGAGCAGGTTAGCAAAATACGCTTGACCTCACGCTTATGGTTTACGCCCATCAGGCATTGGAAAATAGCAGAATGCTCGGAATCTACAGGGATGATTTCCGCCCCGCATTTCTTCGCCTCTGCCATCACAAGCTCACCGGCGCAGACCAAGGTTTCCTTATTGGCAAGACCGATGCGCTTACCTGCGCGGATTGCGGCTAAAGTAGGCTTTAAACCCACCATACCCACCACGGCGGTAATCACACAATCTGCCTCCGGGGCAGTCGCAGCCCGGATAAGCCCCTCCTCCCCCCAGAGAACCTCTGTGGGCAGGTGGGAGATTGCCGCGCGCAGCTTTTCTGCCGCTTCCCGGGTTGCCATTACTGCCAGCCGGGGGCGGTACTTTTCACATTGGGCGGCCATTCGCTCTACATTGGTACCGGCAGTGAGCGCCGCCACGGGAAGGCCTAAATTGTCAATAATATCCAGACTCTGCCGCCCGATAGAGCCGGTAGAGCCGAGAATGCTCACACACTTTACCATATTATGCCACCACGGGAATTAGAAGCAGCAGCACTTCCGTAAGGGGGGCAACCAAGGTCATAGAATCGAAGCGGTCCAGAATACCGCCGTGGCCGGGGATGAGGTTGCCGTAATCCTTAATACCGGTTTGGCGCTTAACGGCGGAGAAGCTCAGATCGCCGAATACACCTGCCATTGCGCCTACGATGCCGTAGAGCACAGCGTAGAGGTAGTTGACCTGAAGCTTGAAGCCAAAGTGCATAATAAGGCAGTAAATAAGCATACCCAATACGGTAGTCAGTACACCGCCGATGACACCCTCTACGGTCTTATTGGGGCTGATAACCGGTGCCAGCTTCCGCTTGCCGAAAAACCTGCCTGCAAAATATGCGCCCGTATCGGAGAGGAATGCCAGCACAAAGGGAATAAATACAAGGTAGACGCCCTTCTCCTTTGCGTAAATCCGCACCAGCGCGGAAAACAGGAAAGGTACCACCATTCCCGCCATAAAGGTAATGGCCACCTGTGCATAGGGAAGCTTGCCTTTAGACAGCAGAAGCTCCATATACAAAAGGCTTACAAAGATAAGGATACCCAGCGCACCCCAAACATAAACCGCGCCGAAAAAGCCCCAAAGGGGCACCAAAAATGCCATAACCATCGCATACAGCTGCAACCGGCCGTGGCGTACAAGCCGTGTGCCTGCCATCAGCTCATAGGCGGCAATGGCGGCCATTACGCCAAAGAGCAGCGCTGTGCAAACCTTGGGCAGTACCAAAAGCACAATGAGCAATAGCGGCAGTAGCGCCACCGCCGCAAGAATACGGGTTTTCATCTCTATGCACCTCCAAAACGGCGGTTTCTTCCGTGGTAGGCTTCGATTGCCTTATCCAAATCCCGGGGGGAGAAATCCGGCCACAATACATCCATAAATACGTACTCCGAATAGGCGCTCTGCCACGGCAGGAAATTAGAGGTCCGCTTCTCCCCGGAGGGGCGAATCACCAGCTCCGGGTCGGGTACGCCCGCAGAGTAAAGATACCCGGAGAACATATCCTCCGTCAGGTCTTCCGCTTGGCGCTTCCCTGCCAAAACATCGGCAGCAAAGGCCTTTGCTGCCCGGACGATTTCATCTCTGCCACCGTAATTGAAGCAGAAATTCACCTGCACCCGGTCAAATTTTTCAGACTGCGTTTCCGCCTCCCGGCACTTTTCCTGCAATTCGGGTGAAAGACGGCTCAAATCGCCGAAGAACTTGATGCGGGTACGGTTCTTCTCCATATCCCGGATTGCTTCCTGAAGATAGCTTTCCATCAGTCGCATAATGCCGGAGATTTCCTCCTCTGCCCTTTTCCAGTTTTCTGTAGAAAAGGCATATACCGTCAGGTACTCCACGCCCAGCTTATCGCAGTGGGTGGCAATCTGCCGGAAGGTTTCTGCGCCGGCGGCGTGGCCCGCATTCCGGGGCAGACCCCTTTTTTTCGCCCAGCGGCCGTTGCCGTCCATAATGATGGCAATATGTCGGGGGGCGGGCAGCGATGCTTTTTTCTTATGAAACAGCGCCATAGGCACACCTCATTTTTGGATTAATTCGGGGGTGCTGTTGCCAACACCCCCGCTTTTAGGCAATCAGATTGCCATCAGTT
>JAZSKZ010000081.1:0-6557 GCA_045535135.1 Faecousia sp. | reverse complement strand
AATGGCGGGGTTACAGGGCATGTTGCCAACCGCATCCAGATTGATGGTAAACAGCACCCTTTTCATACCCAACCGGGCAGCCGCCAGCGCCGCCTCAATTCCGGCATGACCTGCGCCTACCACGGCAATCTGCTAGTTGCCTCCTTCGTAACGCGTCATACTTCTTCCTTCTCCAAAATGGGATGGGTTATAATTTCACACCGATTAATAGGTGTGCCCAGTGCATAGAATTTTTCCTCGTAGCCGGTCATAATGCCCACAGGGCCGTTTGCATGCAAATCCCGGGTTACATTCTTGGCAGGAAGTCCCACCAGCTCCAGCTCCTCCAAGGTAAACTCAAAGAGCTTTGCGTTGTCGGTTTTGAAATGAATCTCACCACCCTCCCGAAGGGCGCGGGAATACATCTTGAGGAAGCTCCGATAAGTAAGCCGCCGCTTGGCATTTTTGCTTCTGGGCCATGGGTCGGGGAAGTTGATAAACAGCCGGTCAATTTCGCCGGGTGTAAAGCAGCCTTCCATCAGCGCCACATCCATATCCACAAAAAACACATTGGTAAGCTCCATAGCCTTGGCCTTTTCCATAGCCATCACCATGGCCTCTCGGCAGCGCTCAATGGCAATAACCAGTACACCCGGGTTTGCTTTGGCGGTTTCTACAGTAAATTTACCCTTACCGCAACCGACCTCTACCCACAGTGCCTCTGCGCCGGGCATCAGCTCTCTCCATTTGCCACCCATAATTGCCGGGTCCTTTACCTGCCAACGGGCGCAGGCCTCCATACGGGGTTCCAAATTGGGCTTTTTCCTCATTCGCATACGAAAATCCTCCTTTATTGGGGACGGTCCAAACTTTTCTGCATAGCATTATAGCAGAATTCCCCCTTTTCGTCAATTCTCTATCCCCACCCGGGGCTTGCAAATTCCGCAGAAATAGGGTATGATTAGAAAAACAGGAAAGAGGTGGAAGTATGGCACACGAACATTCTCACGATTACGAACACGACCACGCCTATATGCACGCCCACGGTATTGCCCACTCCCACGGCCATGTGCACGAAAATCAGCGGGCGGTGATCAATCGCCTTTCCCGAGCATTGGGACACTTGGAAAAGGTAAAGCGAATGGTGGAAGAGGGGTACGACTGCTCCGAGGTGCTGGTTCAGCTGGCAGCCGTACGCAGTGCGCTGGATAATACCGGCAAAGTCATTTTGATGGACCATCTCCGCCACTGTATGGTAGATGCGGTGGCCGCCGGCGACGAAAACGCCATTGACGACCTGTGCCAAGCTATCGACAAGCTTATGAAATAAAAAGAAGGTCGTCCCCTTTTTGTAAGGCTTTAAATTAAACCGCTTATAAAACTCGACTTATTAAAGTCGAGTTTTTTCTGCCACAGAAAACTTCTTGCATTATACTTATTTTTTTGATATAACAAACTCACCGATAAGAAAGAGCTTTATGGCGTGAAAAGGAGGGCATGAAATGAAAAAACATCTTAGTCTGTTTTTAACGATGTTAAAAATCGGACTATTCACCTTTGGCGGCGGTTATGCAATGATAGCCCTTCTTGAAAATGAATTTGTTTCCAAAAAGAATTGGATCGAAAAGGACGAGTTTCTCGATATGGTCGCTATCGCAGAGTCCACGCCCGGCCCGATTGCCATCAACGCCGCAACCTATATCGGTTACAAAATGCTCGGCGTTCTTGGCTCGATAACGGCTACTGTATCGGTCTGTATCCCGTCCTTTCTCATCATATACGCCATATCTGTGTTCTTTGATGTCTTTCTCTCCTTCACCCTTGTGGCATACGCCTTTAAGGGCATTCAGGTCTGCGTGATATGGCTGATCCTTTCGGCGGGGCTGAAGATGCTAAAGCAAATGGAAAAAACGCCGTTTAACATCGTCATTCTTTCTGCCGTTATCTCCTGTATGGTTGTATTTTCGGTGTTCTCGGTCAGTTTTTCGACGATATTCTATATCCTCGCTTCCGGCAGTATCGGTTTGTTTTTATACCTTCTTGATCTTCTTCGCAAGAGAAAGGCGGCCGGCAAATGATATACCTCGAATTGTTCCTCACCTTCTTAGAAATCGGTGCAGTATCCTTTGGCGGCGGCTATGCAATGATCTCGCTCATTCGTGAAAAGGTATTGCTGCACGGATGGCTTACCGAGGAAGAGCTGCTGAATATGATAGCCGTTTCAGAATCCACTCCCGGACCGATCGCCGTCAACATGGCAACCTTCGTCGGCTCTACACAAGGGGGCATCCTCGGCTCGTTCCTCGCAACGCTCGGCGTGGTGCTTCCGTCCTTTATCATCATCCTGATAGTTGCCGCACTGATACACAATTTCCTGAAATACAAGGGAGTTCAGGCCTTTCTCGGTGGAATCCGCCCCTGTGTAGTCGGTCTGATACTGGCAACTGCACTTACAATGCTTATGCGTACGCTTTTCGCCTTTGAGAGCATTCACTCTGCTGTTGTGCCCGATGGGAAGAGCTTGGTAATTTTTGCCGCCATTGCCGCAACCGCATTCTTTTTTAAGAAGATCCGAAAAAAGCCGCTTTCACCGATCCTGCTGATCCTCATATCGGCAGGCCTTGGAATAGCCGTGTATTCAATCTAAGGATGCACCAACAGAGCGCTAAAGGGCGTTTGTTTTGCAAAAAGAAAGGATAGCGAAAATTTTTCGCTATCCTTTTCTAATACCCTAAGAGAAGAAGCTCTTTTCTCTCTTTTTATTTGTTTGTGCCCTGAAGGGCTTTCTTCTTGCCTGCCAGATAGAACGGCACAGTTATCAGCCCCGTATATCCGCAGAAAATCACCATGCCCGGCAGCAGGTACAGGTAGGGAACTGGAATCCAGCTCCAGAACAGCTCCAAAAGGGAAATTCCCTCCGGCTCTACCGTGTAGAAATAGTTTACCGCAGCGCCTGTTGCGCACCGCAGCAGCAGATTAAAGCCGAATACCACCAAGGAGAGCACCACAAGGAAGGTAAACATCGTGGGAATTTTCCGAAATGTCGGCTTATAGAAACCTAAGCTTACCAGCAGGATGCCTGTAACAATCAAAAGGGCGTGGAAGCCGTAGAAGCCCAGCATATGCGGATAGAAAATATTCATCCCGCCAAAGCCTTCGGCAGGGAAGGTCATTGCTAGCACTGCGCCCAGCGGTGCAATAAAAATGCCATACGCCAGCAAGAAATCCTTTTTTAAGTATATGCCCAGCGGCACAAGGAAGAGGCTAATGTTACACAGGTGGAACGGAAGCTCCAGCCAAGAATTAAATTCGTAGCTGTCCGGCAGACCGGGGGTGCGGAAATACAGGCCAAACTTATAGACAACATAATACACAATGTTGAAAATGCACAGGCCCAGCAGCAGCTTCCGCTTAGCCTGCTCCCCTTTTTTGCGCATTGTAAGAGTAATTACCGCTGCTGCCGCCACAATCAGCGCAAGCAGCAGAAAATATGTACCGTTAAACGCCACGATAACCATATTTATCTCTCCTTTTTTACTTTTTATTAATATAGCAAAAAAGCCGGAAAAAAGCAAGAAAAACCGCCTTTGGGGGAGAAATATACTTTTAGCGGACTGTCCTGACAGACAGCCCGCTAAGTAGCTTAACCGTGAATATTGACTGGGGGTTTGGGGGTGTCCAGCACACGCGCGCAGGTCTTTCCCTCCGGGCGAATTTCTCCGGCCGATAAAAGCGCCTTTTTGGTTAACGCCGGGCCGACCAGTTCATAAACCAGCACACTGAACAAAATGACATTGCGAATGAGCGCGCCGTCCCCTAAGGTGCTGGCAGTCATTGCCATTCCCAGCGCCACGCCGGCCTGAGGTAAAAGGGTAACGCCCAAGTAACGGGTAATTTTCGAGGAACACCGGCAGGCGCTGCAGCTTCCGTAAGCGCCGAAATACTTTCCCAAGGAACGGGAGAGGATATAAATACCACCCACCAGCAAAGTTACGGGACTTGCCAGTACCTGCAAATCCAGCTCCGCACCGGAAAGCACAAAGAACAGCACGCTGACGGGAACGGTCCACCTCTCTACCCTATCCATCAATTCCTGGGAAGTGTCGCACACATTACAGAACACTGTGCCGGTCATCATACAAACCAGTAGCAGAGAAAAGCCGCAGTGCACCGGACCAATGTGGAACTTCACTGTGGAAAGGCCAACCGTCAGCAGGACAACCGCCACAGAAATCGTCATTCTCTTGCCCCGGGAGTGGAAGAATGTTTCCAGCCCGTTGAGGAGAATGCCCATAAGAGCACCCAGGCCCAAAGAAAGCACTATTTCCACAAGGGGCTCTACAATTACGCTGAGCAACCCAGCGCCGGCACTTTCCAGTGCAGACGCCACACCAAAAGAGGCGGAAAAAAGCAGCAGACCTACCGCATCGTCGATGGCCACAACCAAAAGGAGCAAACGGGTCAGCGGACCGTCCGCCTTATACTGTCGCACGACCATCAGAGTTGCTGCCGGTGCCGTGGCAGATGCAACCGCGCCCAAAACCAACGCCGCAGGCAAAGACAGCACATTGGGGAAGCACAGGTGCAGACCAATCAAAGCGCAGTCCACCACCACGGTAGTAAAAACCGCCTGGACAGCACCGATAAGAATCGCTTTTGAACCCATATGCTTCAGCTGTTCCAGCCGGAACTCGCTGCCCATAGAGAAAGCAATGAACCCCAGCGCCACCTGAGGCAGAATTGACAGCTTCTCGATTTCTTCCATTGAGCCAAAGCCGAAGCCGGGTATACCCAGCGCGCCCAGGCAATAGGGACCAAGAGCCAGACCGGCAACCAGATATGCGGTAACTGCGGGAAGTTTCAAAAGTTTCGTGAGCCGGGACATTAAAAGTCCGCCAATAGTAGCAACCGAAAGACAGATAAGGGATGTTTCCATTTTTAGCCTTCTTTTCTAGGTATTATATTTTCCGCCCTATCATACCACCACACGCAGTCCTGCGCAAGAGCAAAACTTGCCAAATTTTCATGGTTTTTCGCCGTCCTTTTCAGCAGTTTGAAAAAAACGACCCGGTACAGTTCCGGGTCGTTTCAATTATTCATTTTGCAGCTTTTTGCAGCTTTCTTTCCTCTTTTGTCTTACAGAACTTTTCCAGCTGAGGTACAAGCAACAGGCAAAGCAGTGCTGCAGTCAAGCCGCCGTTATACAAGCAGAAGCCACCGTGGATATCCGGCACAGCCGTTACAATCAAATAATGCAGTCCACCGGCCAAAATACCAAAGCCGAAGCCGTAAGTTCCGGAAATCGGGCTAAGACCGTTGGCAAAGCAAAGGCCAATCAAGATTGCCTGACTTCCGATAGTAAGGCCGTAGTTCTCCCCGCCCATCGCCTTAAAAATCCAGCCGAACAGGAAAGAAGCAATCATATAACCCGCCATAATGGGCCATACATTTCCAGGGTGAGAGCCGGAGTTGCAGGTACACAGCATGCAAAATACGATACCAAAAGTCATACCGGTCCAAATCTCACGACCGTCAATCCAGCCGGCAAGATTAAAGTATGCCAAAATCATCAGTCCGTAAACGCCTACATTCATAAGGAAAGGCGCTTTGCCGTATTTTGCGGTAAAGCTGACGCCTTTGCCCGAGTCTTTCAGCAGTTCCAAGTATCCCCGAGGTGTACAGCCAAGGGCAAGTGCCAAGCCAATGCACGCCACAAAAAGCACAATGCAGAAAATATTTGTGCCCATTGCAGCAGTTACATCCAGCGCACCCATAGAAGACAGTCCGCTGATATTGCCGATTTTCCAGCCAAGCATCACATTATACAGCACAACCCGCAGGAAAAAGGCAGTAAAGCCAATGGGAACTGCGGCAGAATAATGGTTAAAGCCCTTGTGGATATTGGGTGCGTGCCCCAGTCCTGCAGGCAGGAAGAAACCGATAATAAGACCTACACCCAAAGCAAAGCAGGCGCCTGTCAGATTAAACCCTATATACTCCGTGCCGGGATAGCGGAACAGAAGGTCAGAAATAAGCGGTGCAATGCCGGTAGAGAACATCATCGCATTGACCTGACTGCCCGGCTTCTCCTTTTTCACCAGGCAATACAGCAATACGCCCAGCACAGTGGGAATCATATTTAAGGGGTTAATGCCCCAAGTGGCGAAACCGACAGTAAGGAAATAGCCCAAAGTAGTTACATTAACCGCCTTTGCGCCGGGCAGAAAACACAGCGCCGTACAGAAAAGACCTACCAGCGCCATATTCAGAAAGGTTGCCGCCACGCCGCCTACGGCAAAGTAGTTGGTAGAAACCTTGCAGGTGCCGCTCATAATCTTCCATAGGCCGGAAACGGCATTGCCCCGGTCAGGCATAATGAATGCAGCAATCAAAAAGCAAAGCGAAATTACGGCAAAAAACAGCTTCAAAAAACTGCTTTCAGATAAATCTTTAATCTTTTTCATAAAGCACCTCTCATTAAAAGTGGGCAATCCAACCCTTTTGGAATTGGATTGCCCAGACGGTCGGCATTTTTCTCTTACACTCCCCTGCGGTACTCCGCAAATCCGTCAGTTATG
>JAZSKZ010000112.1:0-14596 GCA_045535135.1 Faecousia sp. | reverse complement strand
ATGGCTACGATCCGACTTCCCTCCACGGTGCTGATGGATGCTATTCCCGCTCAGATCGCTGGCTGTGAAACCATTGTTATGATGACACCTCCCGGCCCCGACGGCAAGATTGCTCCGGCGATCCTGGCCGCTGCCAGAATTGCCGGTGTGACCCGGATCTTCAAGGCAGGCGGCTCCCAGGCCATTGCTGCCCTGGCTTACGGAACGGAAACCGTTCCGAAGGTAGACAAGATTGTGGGCCCCGGAAATGCCTTCGTGGCAGAAGCAAAGCGGCAGGTGTTCGGCGTTGTCGCTATCGATATGATTGCAGGCCCCAGTGAGATACTTGTGATTGCAGACGGAAAGAGCGATCCGGCTTATGTGGCTGCGGACCTGCTTTCCCAGGCTGAACACGATAAGATGGCAACTGCCGTTTTGGTTACAGACAGCGCAGAGCTTGCTGTTCTTGTACAGGCAGAGCTTGAAAAACAGATTCCGCTTCTTCCCAGAGCGGAAATTGCCCGGGCATCCATCGACATTAACGGCAAAATCATCGTTGCTGACAATCTGAATGATGTCATTACCGTTTCCAACAGGATTGCACCTGAACACTTGGAGCTTATGGTGGATGAGCCTTTTGCCTATCTTACGGGAATTGAGAATGCAGGCTCTATCTTTATGGGTAGATACTGTCCCGAATCCTTGGGCGATTATCTGGCAGGTCCTAATCATACCCTGCCTACAAGCGGTACGGCTCGGTTTTCAAGCCCTTTGTCTGTGGATGACTTTGTGAAAAAGAGCCAGTTTATATACTATACAAAAGAGGCGCTATCCGACTGCGCCCGGGATGTGGCACTCTTTGCCCGAAAAGAGGGACTTGAGGCACACGCCCGTAGTGCAATGATTCGTATTGAGGAAGAATAATGAGTCGTTTTTTGAAAAAAGAAATGGAGGCACTTGTTGCCTACACACCGGGCGAACAGCCCCGGGATATGCAGTATATTAAGCTAAATACCAATGAATCTCCGTTTCCTCCAGCCCCCGGTGTTTTGGAGGCAATCAAAAGGGAAGATATTGAAAAGCTCCGCCTTTACTCAGACCCCACCTGTAAGGAACTGAAGGAAAAGCTTGCATCACTATATGGTGTAAAGCCGGAGAATCTGTTCATCGGTAACGGTTCGGATGAAATCCTGAATTTTGCGTTTATGGCGTATTCTCAGGAGCACGGCGTAACCTTCCCGGACATATCCTACGGATTTTACAGCGTATACGCAGATCTATACTGCGCCGATGCCCGGCAGGTTCCCTTGAAGGATGATTTTTCCCTTTGCTATAAGGATTACTGCAACAGCGGCACAATGGTGGTTATTGCCAACCCCAATGCCCCCACAGGACTTGTTATCGGTCTTTCGCAGATTGAAGAAATTCTGAAGACTAACCCGGATACCGTTGTGGTTATTGACGAAGCCTACATTGACTTTGGCGGCGAGAGCTGCTATAAGTTGATTGAAAAGTACGAGAATCTTCTGGTGGTGCGGACATATTCCAAGTCCCGTTGCCTTGCAGGTGGTCGGCTTGGCTATGCATTTGGCTCTGCCACGCTGATTTCGGATTTGGAAAAGTTGCGTTATTCCACGAATCCCTATAATATTGACAGACTGACTCTGCTCTTGGGCGAAAAGACAGTTGACGAAAACGAATACTATATGGAAAAGTGCCGGGAGATTATCAGGGTGCGGGAGTTAACTGCACTTAAGCTGCAAGAGATGGGTTTCTCTGTCCTACCCAGCAGCACCAACTTCCTCTTTGTCAAAAATCCGGCAATTGACGGTAATAAACTGTATCTTTCTCTGAAAGCTAGAGGTATTTTGGTGCGGCATTTCGGTAACCCGAGAATATCTGATTTTGTTCGCATTACAATCGGCACAGAGAAACAGATGGATATCTTTATCCGCACGGTAAAGAGCATTTTGGAGGAATTATGAGAACTGGTAAGATTATTAGAAAGACTGCCGAGACGGATATCGTTCTTTCTGTAAATTTGGACGGAACAGGTAAGAGTCAGGTTTCTACCGGTTGCGGCTTTTTAGACCATATGCTCACACTATTTGCCTCCCACGGGCGGTTTGACTTGGAGGTTACCTGCAAGGGCGATACTTATGTTGACGACCATCATACTGTGGAGGACATCGGCATTTGTTTGGGAATGGCATTTTCGCAGGCTCTTGGAGATAAGCGGGGCATAACCAGATATGGTAATTTCTATCTGCCTATGGACGAGTCGCTGATTTTGTCCGCAGTAGATATTTCCGGCAGAAGCTCCCTTGGCTACAAGCTGGACATTCCCACAGAAAAAATCGGCACCTTTGATACGGAACTCATCGAGGAGTTTTTTATCTCCTTTATCCGCAATTGCCCTATGAGCCTGCATATCTACAAAATGGCCGGAAAGAACGCCCACCACATTGCTGAAGGGGCATTTAAGTCCGTAGCCCGCTCCCTAAAGGCGGCCGTGGCGATTGACCCTAGATACGGCAACGAAATTCCGTCCACGAAAGGTGTGTTATAATGGTCGGTATCATAGATTACGGCGTGGGAAACCTCTTCTCACTGAACTGCTCCTTTGAAGCGATTGGCCAGAAAACGATTGTTTCCGATGATCCGGCGGTTTTGCGAAATGCATCCCATATCATTTTACCCGGCGTTGGCGCCTTTGAGGACGCGGCGCGAAAATTACGGGATTCCTGTCTTGACACTTTTGTGAAAGAACAGGTAAAAGAGGGAAAGCCTGTTATGGGCATTTGTCTTGGTATGCAGATGCTGTTCGATCGCAGCTTTGAATACGGGGAACACCCCGGTCTTGGCATTTTATCGGGAAGCGTTGTCCCAATGGAAGGGAAGATTGATATCGCTCTTAAAATTCCCCATATGGGCTGGAATCAGCTGCATTTCAAAAAGCCTTCCCAGCTGTTTACTCATATTAATGATGGCGATTATGTCTATTTTGTGCATTCCTATTTTGCGGCACAATGCGAGGATTCTTTGTCTGCCGTTACAGAATATGGTATGGAGATGACCGCCTCCGTGGAAAAAGACAATGTGTTCGGCTGCCAGTTCCACCCGGAAAAGAGCGGGAATGTGGGTCTTAATATACTGCGCGCCTTTTGCGAGGTTTAGGAGAGTTTACTATGCATATTTTCCCAGCGATTGATTTATACGATAAAAAAGCGGTCCGCCTGTATAAAGGCGATTACGCGCAAATGACGGTCTACAGCGAAAATCCCCTGTCGGTTGCTCAGAACTTCGTACAGGCCGGCTGTAACCACATCCATATAGTGGACCTTGAGGGCGCAAAGACCGGACAGACGCCCAATCTGCCGGTAATAAAGCAGATTTTGGGCGGTGTGGATGCATTTGTTGAAGTTGGCGGTGGAATTCGTACAATCGAAACAGTCGAAACTTACATAGATGCCGGAGTAAACAGAGTGATATTAGGAACTGCGGCAGTGCAGAACCCCGAGTTTTTGCAAGTTTGCGTGGATAACTACGGCGATAAGATTGCTGTTGGCATCGATATTAAGGACGGTTATGTAGCGATTAAGGGCTGGACGGAAAAGAGCGCCTATACGGCAGATGCGTTTTTTGCGCACCTTGAAAATGTAGGTGTCAGCACGGTGATTTGTACCGATATTTCTAAAGATGGCGCTATGCAGGGTACAAACAGGGAACTGTACGAGAAACTGTCCCGGTCCTATGGAATGCAGATTGTCGCTTCCGGCGGTGTATCTGACTTAACGGATATTCGGGCACTACGGGCGCTTAATCTTTACGGTGCGATAATCGGTAAGGCTTATTACACAGGTGCGATTGATCTGCGTCAGGCTGTTGAGGTGGCAAAATGATAACAAAAAGGATTATACCTTGCCTGGATGTAAAGAACGGCAGGGTCGTAAAAGGAACGAATTTTCAGGGTCTTGCAGATGTTTCATCTCCGGTGGAGCTGGCAAAGTTCTATAGCGAAAACGGTGCTGACGAGCTTGTCTTTTACGATATTACCGCTTCCTACGAGGGCCGACAGCTCTTTTCTGACATTCTCACGCAGGTGGCAAAGCAGATATTTATTCCCCTGACGGTTGGTGGCGGCATCAATACCGTGGATGACTTCGACCGTGTATTAAAATGCGGTGCAGACAAGGTGAGCATCAACTCCGGCGCGATTCGAAACCCGGATTTGGTAGAACAGGCGGCCAAGCGTTACGGCAATCAGTGCGTGGTACTTTCTGTGGACATTAAAAGGGTTGATGGCGAGTTTCGTGTATTTGCCAAGGGCGGCAGAGAGGATACCGGAATGGAGGCCATTTCTTGGATAAAGCAATGTGTGGATAGAGGAGCGGGTGAGATCTGCGTAAATTCCATCGATACCGATGGTGTTAAAAAAGGTTTTGACCTGCCTATGCTGAAAGCCGTTAGCGAAGCAGTGGATGTGCCCGTAATTGCTTCCGGCGGTGCCGGTTGCGCTGAAGATTTTATCAAACTGTTCTCGAAGCTGCCGAAGGTTGATGCCGGTCTTGCCGCATCCATTTTTCACTTTGGTCAGGTGCAGATTCCTGAACTTAAAAAGATTCTCCGCAACAGCGGAGTGCAAGTGAGGTTATGATTATGTTGGAAAAACTGAAATTTGATGAAAAGGGTCTGATCCCGGCGATTGTTGTGGATGATCAATCTGGGGATGTACTTACTCTTGCCTATATGAACAGAGAGAGCCTTGAGATTTCTTTGGAAAAGGGTCTTACTTGCTTCTGGAGCCGCTCTCGAAATGAATTGTGGCTTAAAGGGGAAACCAGCGGTAATTATCAGCATATTGTTTCTATTATTGCTGACTGCGATTACGATGCCCTTGTCGTGCGGGTTCGCAAGGACGGTCCCGCCTGCCACACAGGGGCCGAATCCTGCTTCCATAATATTGTTTGCGGCGAAGACAGTCGCTTCTCTCTGAAAGAACTCTATGGCCTTCTGGAGGGCAGGAAGTCAGAGCTTCCCGAGGGCTCTTATACTACTTACCTTTTCCAAAAAGGAATTGATAAGATCCTAAAGAAGGTAGGCGAGGAGTGTACCGAGGTCATCATTGCAGGCAAGGCTGATGACAAGCGGGAAACAATATATGAAATTGCTGATCTTTGCTACCATGTGATGGTTTTAATGGTGCAAATGGGTATTTCTGTAGAGGATATTTATACGGAGCTTGCCGGTCGACATGTAATTGACCATAAAGTAAAGCAGGAGAAAATGACCTAATTGTGCAATTTGCCAATTATAGTTAGTATAAATGAATAAAATTATCCAAATTTTAGGATAATTTTCGTTATAATTACCATATGAAATTTTCGCATATTCGTGATATAATTACTTTGTCGAAAAGGATATGACAGAAAGGTAGGTATATCGTGTATCAGTGCGGTCAGATGGTGTTCTACGGAAGTCATGGCGTATGTAGTGTAGTGGATATTGAGAAACGAACCGTAGATAAAAGAGAAGTAGAATATTATGCACTTGAGCCCTTATCCCAGCAGGGGACTCGATTCTATGTTCCTGTACATAATAAAGTTGTCGCTGCCAAATTGCGGAATCTGCTGTCGCGGGATGAATGGGATGCGTTACTAGCTGATACGACACTTCGTATGGATTTGTGGGTTTCGGATGAAAACCGTCGGGTAGCGAAGTACAGAGAAATCATTAACCGCGGTGAACCGCACGAACTTCTTTCTATTGTGCGGCTGTTACAGAATCATAGAAACGAACAATCGGCTGCCGGAAGAAAGTTTCATATATGTGATGCCACAATTCTTAAGACCGCTGAAACGCTGATTGGTTCTGAGCTTTCCTATGTTTTAGGCGACGATTATACCAGTATATTATAATTTTGGGCCGTGTTCAGCACGGCCCTTTTCCTGTTTTATTATCAACTTTTTGTTGGGATATCAGCGGGAGCGAGAAAAGGCTTTTTCCGTTTAAATCAACGGAATGCATATCAACCGAGGTAATGCTGCGATTACTATAGGTTGTATAGTAATAAACGCCTGTTTCCGTATTGCAACAACTGCTGTAAAGCGTTTTCTGAAATTTATCACCAATTTGCATACAGCCATCAGGCACTGCAACAGAGGACAGAATGTGAAAAAATTGAGTTATGCTGTCTTCCTCGCCAACCCGAATTGGGGAATTGTGCAATACAAATGCAGCGCGAATAAATCTGGAGGCGGAGGAGAAATCGCCGGGTAGTCCCACCGCACCCTGACCACGGCTAAAGGGCGTTATCTCTACGTTATCGGCAAAACGGCAAACCGGTTCCTTACGGGTAAGGCCCATATAATTTGATAGATTTATTAGATGATAGGAAAGCGGCGGGCTGTTTGCAAGGACACCGATTGGATTACTTAAAACAGATAGACCATCCTTCGTCATTTCAACGGCAATCGCACTTTCTTTATCGGCAACAAACCAGTGCAGCGGGGTCGGCGGATAGTCTTCACAAAAGGCTTTGTCCGTAATAACAGTATCCCGTAAATAGTTCTTTACTTCATTCACGCTTCTGCAATTTGCAAGAATGGCAGGAATCACATCATAGGACGGAATGTTCTGTTTCCCGGTCATCTCTTCGCAATATTTTGCATATCCGGGGAAATTTAATCCTGCGGCGCTGAGCCCCGCTTCATTTGTGCCATCATAAAATAGGGGATAACCGTTTTCTACGGTTGCTATGCCTATCATTGCATAGTGTTTCTTTTCCCTGGCAATTGGGAAATTTCTGGGTACAATCGTTACGGACTCACGGTAGCAATGCTCTAAATCTAAATTTCTTCCAAAATAATGACTGTCAGTACGGTAGGATATTGCTGTGCACATAGTTACACCTCCGTACAAAGTATAACCCGGTTATCAGATAATAAAAATAGCGCTACACAAATAAAAGAAATTGTGTTATACTACGAAAAAAGGAGGTACTTATGTTAAGATACGAAGATTTATTAAAAAGTGAAGCTGTTAAAACCTACATTTCCTGTGCAGATGACACGTTGCGGGAGTTAGGCTATACTGATCATTCCTTCTCCCATGTTCTGTGTGTTGCATCCAGAGTAAAATATATTCTTGAAACCATGGGCTATGATGAAAGAACGGTAGAACTCGGTCAAATTGCCGGATATTTACACGACATCGGTAACCTTGTTAACCGTAAAGAGCACTCCCAATCCGGCGCGGTAATGGCTTGGAGCATCCTTCACGATATGGGTTGTGAGCCGGCAGAAATTGCGCTGATTGTAACGGCAATCGGCAACCACGATGAAGGCACAGGTGTACCGGTTAACCCGGTTGCTGCCGCTCTGATTTTGGCAGATAAGTCTGATGTACGCCGCTGCCGCGTTCGGGAAAAAGACCCCACCTGTTTTGATATTCACGACCGGGTAAATTTCTCCGTTACCAAATCCGAACTAAAGATCAATGAAGAAAAGACCCTGGTAAAGCTTAAGCTTACGGTAGATACAAGGTATAGTTCTGTACTTGAGTATTTCGAGATCTTTATGGAGCGGATGCTCTTGTGCCAGAAATCCGCAGCACGGCTTGGTTTGCAATTTAGGCTCTTTATCAATGAGCAGCAGCTGATTTAGGTGGTTAAATGACAACGCTATATTTGGTTCGCCACGGCGAGAGTTACTCCGATTTGAATGGCGACTATACAGGCCAGCAGGACTCGATGCTGACAGAAATCGGCTATAAGCAGGCAGGTTGCGTTCTGTCTTACTTTAACGGTATCCACATTGATGCTATTTACAGCTCTGACCTTGCCCGTGCCCATGAAACGGCGCTTCCTATCTCTAAGGTGCACCGTGTGCCTGTTATTAAGAAAAAAGAGCTTCGTGAAATTTACGGCGGCCAATGGGAAGGTGTGCTCTTTTCACAAATCGGCAGTCTTTTTTCCGAACATTACGACAAATGGGAGAACGACATTGCGGAAAGCCGCTGCACAGGGGGAGAATCCGTTCGTGAGGTTTGTGTCCGTGCTTTGGGCGCGGTAGAGGAGATTGTCCGAAACCATCCTGGTCAATGTATTGTGATTACATCCCATGGATTGCTAATTCGTACATTACTCACATGCTGGCTTACGGGAGATATTGCCAATATGAAGTCTGTTCCCTGGGCTCCCAATGCATCGATTTCAAAGATTGAATGTAAGGATGGTATTTTTACCCCGGTTGAAATTGGAATCACTGACCATCTGGAGGGACTCATCACCAGTCTTGACGGAAAGATATAAAAAAGCGGCACATCCGTTTGGATGTGCCGTATTTCTTTTAGGAGTTCTTCATAACCACCATATCAATGCAGTCGCCAACGTGTTCGCAGGTATCTGCGCAGTTTTCGAAATGGTTGTAAATTTCCCGCCAAGAGATAATCTCTAATGCGTTATCGCAACGGTCATTGAGGAGCATGGTTGCCTGGATGTAGAGCTCATCGCACTCTTCCTCCATTTTGTTCAGCTCTACAATCAGGGAATGAAGTTTTGCAGGCTTCTTGAAGTTTACGAACTCGCCCAGCATTTCCTTCATCTTCTGACAGCAGCTCAAGATGCGCTTACCGAACTCAATTGCTTCCGGCATAATTGTGGTAATTCTGTACATGTAGAAATACTGCAAAACCTCTTCAATGCTGTCGGTTACATCATCAATGTTCTGGCTGATTGCCGCCAGGTCCTCACGGTCCACAGGTGTTACAAATGCCTTTGCCAGGGAGTTATTCATCTGGTGTTTGAGCATATCGCCTGCGTGTTCATACTTGTGCATTTCGTCCAGCATTTCCTTCATACCCTCGACCTTATAGTCGTTAAGGCGCGCTACCAAATACTCTGCAGCTTTGCAGGATTGGTCTGCTGCGGCGATGAGATTTTCGAAATACAGTTTATCACTTTTTGCTGCCATAATCTTAAAATCCTTTCTGTTTTTAGAATAAATACAAGAACAGTTTTGTCATTAAAAATCCGATGAGTCCGCAACCTGGGAAGGTCAGTACCCAAGTCAGGCACATTTCCTTTACCACATTCAGGTTGATTGCTTTTATGCTTTTTACTGCGCCCACACCCATAATGGCAGTGGTCTTTGCGTGGGTTGTAGAAACAGGGAGGCTGAGCATTGAGCACAGAAGCAGGGAAGTGGATGCGGAAAGATCGGCAGAAAAGCCCTGGTACTTTTCCAGCTTTACCATATCCATACCAACAGACTTTATGATTTTCTTGCCGCCAATGGCTGTGCCAAGACCCATGATAATTGCACACAGCAGCATGATCCAGTTGGCAGGAGCAAGACCTGCAGGGATGGGCTCGCCCTTCGACATAAAAAGGCAAAGAATGATAATGCCCATAAATTTCTGCCCGTCCTGTGCGCCGTGCATAAAGGCGGAATAAGCAGCGCCGAAAATCTGCGCATACTTGAAAATCGGTTCGGTTTTCCGTCTTTCAACATGGTAAAACAGCTTGGTAACAAGCTTACATACCAGCCAGCCAAGACCGAAGCCAAGGGTTACGGAAATTACAATGCCGTAAAGTACCTTTACCCATTCATCGGCATTTACACCGGCGAAGCTGCCGTGGAGCGCAATGGCACTGCCGGTAAGACCTGCGATTAGAGCATGGCTCTCGCTGGTGGGAATTCCAAAGAGGAATGCCAGCGTCGCCCAGGTAACGATTGCAAACATTGCTGCGCTGAGTGCAACAATTGCTTCCCGAGAATCTGTACCGAAATCCACCATTTTTGTGATCGTTTCCGCAACTGTCGCGTTGAGTTTGGTCATAACATAAACGCCAAGGAAATTAAACAGCGCAGCCATAATAATTGCAGCTCGTGCGGACATACAGCGGGTAACCACGCAGGTAGCAATTGCATTGGGAGCATCGGTCCAACCGTTAACAAGGATGACGCCGAGAGTTAACACGACAGCAACAGACAAAAGGGGATTTGCTGTCATTTGAGACCAGAAATACTCTAAGGTTATATCCATTATGAAGCCTCCTAATTAATATCTATCTAAACAGCATCGGCTGAAATTGTTTCATACATATTATCACAATTTCGTAAAAAAGTAAAGTGCTAACAAAATTGGCAGAAGATACAATAAGATTTGCACGCCGTCGTATCAGACAACTAATTGAAAAAAATATAGACTAAATAGTAGTGATATGCTATTATATTTGTACGGAAGGAGGCTTTGATATGAAAAGCTTTGATACATTCGGGGTAATGATTGATATGTCCCGAAATGCTGTAATGCATCTTGACGGGATCAAATCCTTTATGCGCTTGCTTAAAAAGATGGGTTATAACACGGTACTGCTTTACATGGAAGACACCTACGAAATTGAAGGTGAGCCGTATTTCGGCTATATGCGGGGAAAGTATACTCAGGCGGATATGATTGACCTTGACGGCTTTGCTACGGAGTTGGGAATGACTGTGATTCCCTGTATTCAAACCTTGGCACATTTGGACGCATTCGTTCGATGGGGTAAGGCCCCGACCGATTATGGTAATATCCTTTTGGTGGATGATGACAGAACATATGAGCTGATTGAAAGGATGTTTGCGTCTCTGTCCCGGTGCTTCCGGAGCCGGAAAATCCATGTGGGTATGGATGAGGCGTACATGCTGGGTAGAGGCAAGCACTTGGATATTCACGGTTATGAGCAAATCCACACGATTATGGAGCGCCATTTGAATCGTGTCAAGGGTATTGCGGAAAAGTATGGCTACGAGCTTCTTATTTGGTCGGATATGTATTTCCGTCAGTGGAATAACGGCAAGTACTTTGCGCCCAAAACGAAAGTGCCGCAGGACATTATTGAATCTTTCCCGAAGGATATTACCCCGGTCTATTGGGATTATTATAGGACCACCGAGGAAGAATTCAGCGGTATGATGGAAAACCACCTGCAGATTTCGGATAAAACCTGGTATGCCGGTGGCGCCTGGAGTTGGTATGGAATGACACCCTTTAATAAGTTCTCCATCCGCTCTATGACACTCTCACTCAATGCCTGCAAAAAACATGGCATCCGCAATGTTTTCCTTACAATGTGGGGAGATGACGGTGGAGAATGCTGTCCTCTGGCACTTCTTCCGTCGTTATATTACTTAGCGCAATACGCCAAGGGAATAACCGATGAGGAGAAAATTAAGGCAGGTTTTCACCGCCTTATAGGCGTTGCGTTCGATGATTTTATGCTTCTTGATACACCGAACGATATTGTAGATGCCCCGGAAAGACCCAAAAATCCGGCGAAGTATATGCTATATTCCGATTATTTTAATGATTATTTGGATTATACCGTAAAGGCGGGAGCAGGGGAGCAGTATGCACTCTTTGCGGAAAAACTGGGAAATGTTTCAAAGAAAACCCGGAAATACGGCTATTTGTTTGACACAGCGGCCAAGCTCTGTCGGTTGCTGGAGCTGAAATATGAACTGGGTCTAAAGACAAGAACGGCTTATGAAAAAGGCGATCGGGATACTCTTTACAAACTGGCTACAGAGGATTACCCGGAAACTATCCGGCGTTACAAATCCTATGCACAGGCATTTGAAAAGCAATGGATGGTTACCAATAAGCCTCACGGCTTTGATGTTCAGCACCACAGATTGGGCGCAATGATTTTGCGTACGGATGCTTGCAGAAAAAGATTGCTGGATTATCTTGCCAACAAAACAACATCTATTCCCGAACTCGAAGAGCCGCTTTTGCCGTTCGGCGAAAAGGAAAACGGCGGCAGATTTAATAAGGGACTGTACTTTGCAACTGCCAACATTGTGTACAACTGGAATCAGTAAGATTCTAAACAAAAAGGAAGAGGTAGCCAAAGCTACCTCTTCCTTTTTGGTCGGAGTGTCGGGATTCGAACCCGAAGCAAGGCAAGCCTTGCTTGAGGCGTATGCCCCCACTCGCTCTCCGCTTTGCGGAAACCGCTCGGGGATGGCATTCAAGAGGCCTCGGGTTCTATGTTACATAGAAAGAAGAGGCAGCAAAAGCTACCTCTTCCTTTTTGGTCGGAGTGTCGGGATTCGAACCCGAGGCCTCTTGGGCCCGAACCAAGCGCGATACCAAACTTCGCCACACCCCGTCAGCCTTGACATTATAATGAAATTTCCACGCCTTGTCAAGTGCTCGGAAAGTTTTATGCTTCCCTTTCGTATATTTAAGGGAGGAGGGGTGTTATGGCATATGTGATCCATTATAGAAGTCGTGGAAAGAAGAAATATCCACGCCGTATTTTGAATATAAAAAATCAAATAACGCTACTGTTTTGCGTGGGGGTCTTGATTGTCGTCATAGGAATCACCGCACACCACGGCGGATTTTTATGGATGGTTCCGGGAGATCCGGATGTTACTGCGCCCGCATTTACGGAGTTTATGAATGCGCTGTCAGACGGAGATTCCTTTGAAGATGCCGTAACAGCCTTTTGCCGGGAGGTTATCCACGGTGTGCAGTAAAACCCGCCTGTCTTTTAGCGGAAGCTTCTTTCTTATACTGTCCTGCGCACTTTTATTGCTTCCTCTGCGGTGGATATTTGCTTGGTGCCTTGCGGTTGCTGTCCACGAAATGGGGCACTATATCGCACTTCGAACATTCCGCATACGGGTAGACAGCGTGTCCTTTTCAGCACACGGAATTAGAATGGAAACAGGCTATCTCCCGGCAGGAGTAGAGTTACTGTGTGCAATCAGCGGACCTGCTGCCGGATTTTGTTTGCTATTCTTGTCAAAGTATTTGCCGTATACAGCCTTCTGCGCATTTCTCCACGGTGTATTTAATCTACTGCCAATTCACCCAATGGATGGCGGGCGTGTGCTTCGTGTACTTTTAATGGGTCTTTTAAAGAACGAAAACAATGTGTACAGGGCAGAGAGAGGGATTTGCACTGTCTTTTTTATCGGCTTATTGCTATTTGCCGTTGTATTTCATCTTGGAATCGGCGCTATTGTCGGAATCTTGTTGTTTTTCGCGCAGAATATTCTTGCAAACCGGGGAAAGAAACTGTACAATAGGGAAAAGATATATTTATGAGGTGCAGTAATGACCGAAAGATTAGAAAGGCTCTTGCCTTCTGTACAAAAACCTGCTCGGTATACCGGCGGTGAATATAACGCCATCGTCAAAAACAAAGAAGATGTGCGTATTCGGGTTGCTTTCTGTTTCCCGGATACCTATGAGATTGGTATGTCTAATGTGGGCATGCGGATTCTCTATGGTCTTATGAATGAAATGGACGGTGTCTGGTGCGAGCGTGTATTCTTTCCCTGGGGCGATATGCTGCAGGTAATGAAGGAAAATAACCTGCCCCTGTGGGCGCTTGAGAGCAGAGACCCTGTAAAAGATTTTGATATGGTAGCCTTTACTATCGGCTATGAAATGTGCTACACCAACATTATCCATATGCTGAAGCTTGCCGGAATTCCGCTTCACAGCAAGGACCGCACCGGGCTTAAGAATATGGTGTTTGCTGGCGGTGTATGTGCATTCAACCCTGAGCCGCTGGCTGACTTTGTTGACTTCTTTTCCATCGGTGAAGGCGAGGAGATTACTCCCGAGATTATAAGCCTCTACGACCGTGCAAAAGCCGAGAATTGGACAAAGAATATGTTCCTTACTGAGGCTTCCAAAATCCCCGGTGTATATGTACCGTCTTTTTACACACCCGTTTATAATGAGGATGGCACACTGAAGGATGTGATTGCCAAGGAGGGCGCTCCTAAAGTTGTATCAAAGCGGATTGTCGAGGATTTGGATCACGCCTATTATCCCACCAAAACAATTGTTCCCTCTACGGAAATTGTCCACGAACGGGCAAATTTGGAGGTTTTCCGTGGCTGTATTCGTGGCTGTCGGTTCTGTCAGGCCGGCTTTTCCTGCCGTCCTGTGCGGAGAAAGAGCGCAGAGGTTCTGTTCCGTCAGGCAAAGGAAATGCTGGAGGATTCTGGCCATAATGAAATGACGCTGTGCAGTCTTTCCACATCTGATTACCGGGAGCTTCGGGCGCTTACGGATATGCTCATTCCGTATTGTAACGAAAACAGGGTCAGCCTGTCTGTGCCGTCCCTGCGTGCGGATACCTTCTCAACGGAATTGATGGAGCGGCTGCAAACCCTGCGCAAGAGCGGACTGACCTTTGCCCCCGAGGCGGGCACCCAACGCCTGCGTGATGTAATCAATAAGAATCTGACGGAGGACGAAATTCTCTCTTCCTGCGCCAACGCCTTCCGGGGCGGCTGGAATAATGTAAAGCTTTATTTTATGCTCGGTCTGCCTACGGAAACGGATGAGGATGTGCTTGGGATTGCAGAGCTTGTGCAGAAAATTATTCTCTGCTGGAAAGAAAATGCTTCAATTAAGAAGCGGGGACTGCGCGTTCATGTGACAACCGCCTATTTTGTGCCCAAGCCTCATACACCATTCCAGTGGGAAAAGCAGATATCTCCTGATGAGTATCTTCGCCGCTGCCGCCTGCTGAAGAGCCATTTCTACTCTAAATCCATAGAATATAACTACCACACGCCGGATATCAGCAAGTCGGATC
>JAZSKZ010000128.1:0-14940 GCA_045535135.1 Faecousia sp. | reverse complement strand
AGTTACCGGCCATGGGGATACCGTGACGCATGGTGACTTCGTTGGAAGTGCAGCAAACACCGGAAACAGTGATGCCCTTTGCACCCATGGACTTTGCGTAAGCGATCATTTCGGGATCGTTTGCATAGTAAACGACCATCTCAGACAGGGAGGGGTCATGGCCGTGGACGACGATGTTGACGTTGTCCTTTTCCATAACGCCGATATTTGCGGTGGTGTCGATGGGGCGGGGAGTGCCGAACATAACGTCGGAGAACTCGGTGCCCATCATGGAGCCGCCCCAGCCGTCGGACAGACCGGCGCGCAGAGCCTGACGGATCAGAGCCTCTCCAAGGGAGGAGTTACCCATATGGGTCATGTGCATAGCGGTGGCGATTTCGCGGTCGATAGCGCGGGGCATGATCTCAGCCTTACGCCACAGCTCCTTGGTGTGCTCGGGAGCGCGCTGTGCGAACTTCTGCTCGCCGAAGGGGAAGCCGTACTCCAGCAGGCCGATCTCAGCCATCTCATGAGCCAGATCGTAGATATCCTTGCCTTCGGTCTCGACGCCCCATTCCTTTGCGATCTTGATCAGCTTATCAGCGTCCTTGATCTGATAGTTGCCGCCTTCGCGGGTCTGGGGCAGGGGGGGCATGATTTCACGGCCGTGGTCAGAGTGCGTTGCAGCACCGCCGGCGGTGAAGATCAGATAGTTACGCGCAACGATACCGTGCACGTCGCAGCCACAGATACCTCTGGGGCTCTTGGGGGTGATACGGCAGGGGCCCATAGAGCAAATGCGGCAGCAGGTACCTGCTTCGCCAAAGCCACAGTGGGGAGTCTGATCTTTGACTCTCTTCTGCCAGGTGTCAGCGCCAACCTTAGTTGCGGTTTCCAGCAACCGGTTTGTGGCAGCTTCCATCTCTTCGACGGTCGTAGTGAATGCCCAATCCTTCAATGTGAATTCCTCCTGTATAACATAGTTTCGTACATTTGCATAGGGCGCAAATATACATAATACACCGATATTATTTTACCCTGAAAAGTGTCAAATGTCAATTGGGGATTTCGCCACATTTTTACCTATTTACCAAATCCCCGGAGGGGGGATTTGGTTAATATATATAAAGTGCAGAAAATTTAAGGAATTATTGACTTGAAATGGAAACATTGGTATAATTCGGCTATCAAGGAGAAGGAGGAAACGAATATGAAAAAAGTATGGGATTTTCTTCACAGAAAGGATATTGTCTTTTCCGGAAAGCGCTACGGCATTGATGCCCTCGGCGCTATGGCGCAGGGCTTGTTTTGCTCGCTGCTTGTAGGCACGATTGTAAAAACACTGGGCCAACAGCTCAACCTGCCGTTTCTTGTTGATGCTGGTACATTCGCTTCTGCGATGTCCGGACCGGCTATGGCAATTGCCATCGGCTATGCCCTGAAGGCACCGGCGCTGGTGCTGTTTTCGCTGGCAACGGTAGGCTATGCTGCAAATGCCTTAGGAGGCGCAGGTGGCCCGTTGGCTGTGCTTGTGATTGCTATTTTGGCAGCCGAGGTGGGCAAGCTGGTTTCCAAGGAAACGAAGATAGATATTTTGGTAACGCCGCTTACCACAATTTTGGTGGGCGTTGGTCTGGCTTCCCTGATTGCTGCGCCCATTGGACAGGCGGCATCTGCGGTGGGCGACTTTATTAAATGGGCAACGGATCTGCAGCCGCTTTTGATGGGTGTCATCGTATCGGTTACGGTGGGTATTGCCCTCACACTGCCTATTTCCTCTGCGGCAATCTGCGCGGCACTGGGTCTTACCGGCCTTGCCGGTGGCGCTGCGGTGGCGGGTTGCTGCGCCCATATGATTGGTTTCGCAGTAATGAGTTTCAAGGAAAACCGCTGGGGCGGTTTGGTTGCTCAAGGTGTGGGCACCAGTATGCTCCAGATGCCGAACTTGGTGAAAAATCCCCGGTGCTGGCTGCCTCCCGTGCTGGCGTCTGCCATCACAGGCCCGCTGGCAACCTGCCTGTTTAAGCTTCAGATGAACGGCGCGCCGGTTTCCTCCGGCATGGGTACCTGCGGCTTTGTGGGGCAAATCGGTGTATATACCGGCTGGATAAACGATGTGGCAAGCGGCGCAAAGGCGGCGATTACCCCTATGGATTGGGTAGCGCTGGTACTTATCTGCTTCGTTTTGCCCGGCGTCTTAAGCTGGCTTTTCTGCAAGGTTTTCCGCAAAATCGGCTGGATTCGGGAAGGCGATTTGAAACTGGAGCTGTAAAATTACCGGGAGGGGACAACTCTCCCGGTGTTTTATATTTGGGAAGAAAAATTGACATCGGGGGAAAGATTTGATAGGATATAAAAAACCACGCTTTGGAGGCACTTATGCAGTATATATGGATGGGACTTATGGTACTGGGCTTTGTGGCCGCAGACCAGTGGACCAAGTTTTTAACGGTGGAAAACATTCCGCTCCACGGCTTCCGGGAGGGAATTGACGGCCTTTTCCACCTGACCTATACCCAAAATACCGGTGGCGCCTGGTCTTCCTTTGAGGGAATGATTTGGATGTTTGCGCTGGTTTTCCTGATTTTTACGGCGCTGATTATCTGGGAATTCAAAACAAAAAAACTGGGCCTTACGAGCTTGGAGCGCTGGCTGGTGGCGGGAATTTTTGCCGGCGGCTTAGGCAATATGATAGACAGACTCCGCCTCGGCTATGTAGTGGATATGATTGAACTGGAGTTTATGGAATTTCCTGTATTCAATGTTGCGGACTGTTTTATTACCTGCGGCTGTGTTTTACTGATGATTCACCTGGTCTTTTTCAACAAGGAGATTTGGAAGGATAAGAAATGATACTGTATGCAGACAGGGATGGGGAGCGGATAGATGCGTTTCTTGCCCGCAGTGTGGAAAATTTAAGCCGGAGCGGCGCCCAAAAGCTGATTGAAGAGGGCTTCGTTTTGCGATGCGGCAAAGCGGCAAAGAAGAACGACAAGCTCGTCCCCGGGGAGGAGATTTCCCTCACCTTTCCCGAGCCGAAGGAAACGGACATTGTTCCTAAAGAAATACCGCTGGAAATCGTATATGAAGACGAAGATGTGCTGGTGCTGAACAAACCCAAGGGCCTTGTGGTGCATCCCGCACCCGGACATCAGGACGATACGCTGGTAAACGGCCTGCTCTTTGCTTTGGGGGACAGACTTTCCGGCATCAACGGGGAGCTGCGCCCGGGCATTGTCCACCGCATTGATAAGGATACCTCCGGGCTTTTGGCAGTGGCGAAAAATGACTATGCCCATACGGTGCTGGCATCCCAACTAAAGGACCACACGATGGCTCGCACCTATGAAGCGATTGTTTGCGGCAATTTGAAGGAAGACAGCGGTACTGTGGATGCCCCCATTGGCCGTCACGGCACAGACAGAAAAAAGATGTGTGTTACCCAGCGAAACAGTCGAAATGCGGTTACCCACTGGGAGGTAGTTGCCCGTTATCGGGGTTATACCCACGTGCGCTGCCAGCTGGAAACAGGCCGCACCCATCAAATCCGTGTGCATATGGCCTATATTGGGCATCCTATATTAGGTGATAGCGTTTACGGCCGGAAAAAGCCGGAGCTGGGGCAGGACAGCCAGTGCTTGCACGCAGGGGCTCTCTGCTTCCGACATCCCCGGAACGGCAGACCGGTTCTGGTCGTATCCCAACTGCCGGAATATTTTGAAGAAGTTTTGAAAAAATTAGAAAAGATTGGATAAGAGATATGTTTTCTGACGTTTTGCTTACAGTGGATTTTGACCGTACGCTGACGGATACCGGTTCCCGAATTCCCCAGCGGAATATAGAGGCGATTCGCTATTTTATTGAAAACGGCGGTGCATTTACCATCAATACAGGCCGGAGCATCAACACATACCGTGCCCATTTGGAGGAAGTGCCTACCAATGCGCCGCTGCTCCTGTATAACGGTAGCGCAGCGTGGGAGAACGGTAAGCTGATCAATACCCATATTATCGACTTGGATATGTGGACGGTGCTGGATAAGATGCGCTCCCTGTTCCCAGATATGAATCTGGAGGTCCAGAGCGATACTACCCATTATCTCATTAATCCCCGTCCTGCGGGAATGGCGTATTATCATGCCATGGGCTGGGACTATGAAATCCCGGAGCACGGGCAGGATTTAGGCCCGTTTCTGAAATTCTGCCTGTTTGGCGATACCCACGCCACCGGACGGGTAGCGGACCTATATGAGGGAACGGACGAAGATTTGCGGTATGTAGACCATATCGAAGATACCGTCCGGGAGCTTTATGGAGATAAAGTGGATGTATTCCGCTCAGCACCCCGGATTTTGGACGTCCACGCCAAGGGTGTTTCCAAATGCCGTGCCGCCCGGGAGTTGCAGGCGGCTCTGGGAAGAAAAATCCTTGTGTGCGTGGGCGATGCCCAGAACGATATTGTGATGTTAAAGGGTGCAGATTATGCGTTTTGTCCTTCGGACGGCGTGATTGCCGCCGATTTTCCAAATGTATGTCCCTGTGCAGAGGGTGCGGTGGCAGATGTGATTTATGAAAAAATCCCTGAAATTTTAAGGAATCGGACTTGACAGAGCCTTATTTATATGATAAAATTCCATAGCTGAATAGACAGAGATGGGATCATGCGGGTGTAGTTCAATGGTAGAACACCAGCCTTCCAAGCTGGATACGCGGGTCCGATTCCCGTCACCCGCTCCATAGATGCGCCAGTAGCTCAGTAGGATAGAGCAACTGCCTTCTAAGCAGTAGGTCGGGGGTTCGAATCCCTCCTGGCGTGCCAGCTCTCCCTACGGTCGGGAGTGAAAAGGTAAAAGTTAATAGTGAATAGTTGATGTGTCGGCGAAGCCGACTTATTAAAATGGTGCCGAAGGCACACCGAAACTTTTCACTCTTCACTCTTATCTATTAACTTAAATATGGTGGGTATAGTTCAATTGGCAGAGCACCGGATTGTGGTTCCGGGCGTTGTGGGTTCGAGTCCCATTACCCACCCCATAAAAAAGACACTCCCTTCGGAGTGTCTTTTTTTATATGGGTATTCGGGGTAATGGGACTCGAAAGGCCGTGAAAAAAGAAATAACAAGCTACCATTGGAGCGAAAATGCAAACGAGAATCTTACCCTCATAAAAGAGTAAAGCACTTGCGGAAGCAAGTGCTTTACTCTTTTATGAATTCTATGATGTCGCTTACTGTGCAGTCAAGCACATAACAAAGTGCGTCGATGGTTTTTGTGCTGATAGCTTCCCCTTTTTTCATACGATGAAAGGTGTTTGCAGAAAACCCTTGTTTGAATATAAGGTTATATTCTGTAATCCCTTTTCTGAATAATGTGTCATAAAATGGTCTGTAGCTTATCATAACATCACCTGTAGCAATATTATCATACTTAATCCCTTGACTATACTTAACATATTGAGTATAATTTATGATGACGTTGGAAGAGGTTGCGTTTAGCGAAAAATTTTTGCGAAAGGAATGAGTATTATGTCAAAAATGCGTAGAATGTTTAGTTTACTTCTTGTCGTTGTAACGATTTTTGTGCTTATGTCATCTTTTTCTATGACGGTATCCGCAGCATCAACCAGTTACACAAAGTGTATCGGATATAATTGGAATGTGAGCAGCAGGAATTATGGAAAAAGCACATACATAACAAAGTACTACACGATTAACCGCAATAAATGGGTTACCATTAAGGGATATTGGGAAGAAAATAAAATCGGAACGCTAAAAAATCAGGTGATTCCCTACTCCGGCGGCAAAAAAGTGAAAGACCTTTTAAGATTCGATGTCCATATTATTGACCCTGCCACAGAGAAGGTAGTAAACTACTGGTATTGCTTAAAAGCAGACAGCAAGTTCAAAGTCTTCTCGGCGGTTCCGGGCATAAATGCAAAGAAATACACCATAAAGGTAACAAGCTACCTTGCGAACTACAGAACTTATGTCGATTCGGATTTAGCTGTGGTAGCAGCGCGGCTGAAATATAAGTTGCATTATTAATCATATGCTTTAACGCAGTACTCTTCCAACGTTAAATTTGCCCGTAAGGGCAAATTTGAGAAGAAAAAGCACTTGCTTTTGCAAGTGCTTTTTCATAGGGAGGGCAATAGAACTCGAAATAGCCCAAAGGGAAAAACAGCCTGTGCAAAAAATTTTGCGCAGGCCGGTTTTTTAATATTTTTCAAACATTTCAGAAAAAATTCAAAAAAATTGACTCGATAGAATATGGCCGTAAATCAAAAACAAAGGAGAAAAACGTTATGAATAACAAGCAGATGGAAATGATGGTCCGGGAGCACGATATGAGCGGCATTGACCCGGAGTTCGCAGAAGAAGTGGCAGAGGCAGTTGCCAAAGGCACGGTCAGCGGCTACAAAAAGATTGAAGACGGTGTAGTATCCGGCTACAAGAAAATCGAGGACGGCGTTGTGAGCGGCTATAAGAAGATCGAAAACGGTGTAGTGGAAGGCTTCGGCAAGGTCGTTGACAAGTGCGTCGAGGTGCTGTTTGCCAAGGAAGGTGAATCTGTGGAGGATGCCAAGAAAAGACTTTCCGGCGAGGACAAAAAGTAAGAAGCTTTAATAAAACAGAAACAATTCATAAAAATATCTGAAACGACGGCACAGTAAAATGGGCACATCAAATCTATGAAAGAGGGAATAAGGATGAACAGTAAAGATCAGGAATATATGGTACAGAAAATTCGCACCCAGTATGTGGAAAAGCAGCATACCGAGCTGGATGCGCTGAAGGCGCTGGACGCAAAGGTGAAGCGCCCCGCCAATACTTTTGCCTATACCTATGGCTCTGTGAGCGCCGTTATTATGGGCGCCGGAATGAGTCTTGTGATGACCGATATTGGCGCAATGATTGGTCTTACAAGTGCTATGGTCCCCGGTATTATTATCGGCATTGTGGGCATGGGAATGGCATTGAGCACCTATTCTCTTTATAAAAAGGTGCTCCACGCCCGCAAGAAGAAATACGCACAGGAGATTATCAAACTCAGCGAGAAAATTATGGAAGGCAAATGATGCGAAGCGGGTCATTTTTTCTCCAAAGGGACTTTTCTCTTTTGCAAAATTAGTGTATAATGAAAGAAAGCAAAAGAAGGGAAAAATCATGGCTCGCCGTGATTTCATATGAAAAAATGACAGATTTAGCGCTTGCAAAAAAGACTTTGCAGGAAGCGGGATATACCTGCGTTCTGTGCAAAGACGGCAAAATCCATACTTCTGCCCAGCGAGGCGTAAAGCCTTTGGTACTGTGGCTCGTTTCGGGCGAGGATTTTTCGGGGTTTTCTGCGGCGGATAAGGTGGTAGGCAAAGCAACCGCCTTTCTTTATGTGCGCCTCGAGGTAAAAGCCGTGTATGCATCGGTTATCAGCAAGAGTGCACTGGAGGTGCTGCGGGGAAACGGTATCTGTGCAGAATATGATAGCCTTGCAGAAAACATCACTAACCGACAGGGCGACGGAATCTGCCCCTTTGAAGCTGCCGTTTTGGAGGTTCAGGACGGCGAAGCTGCCTACAGGGAAATCCGCCGCAAAATGGACGAGCTGGAAATATTTCTATAAAAAAGTGCAGCTAAATGGCTGCACTTTTTGCAAAGCTCCGAAAACAGAAACAAAACTTTAACATTTCCCCTGTATGATATAAAATAGAGAAGGATAGGAGGCGAGGCTATGTTTAAGATTTTGGTAGTGGAAGATGATAAGGATCTGAACCGCACGGTCTGTGCTTTTTTGAGCACAAGCGGCTATGAAGCAACTGGCTGCTTGGATGCAAACGAAGCGTATGATGCGATGTACGGCACGGTATTTGATTTGATTGTGTCGGATATTATGATGCCCGGTATTGACGGGTTTGAATTTGCAAAGACAGTTCGAAGCCTGAATGAGAATATTCCTATTCTGTTTATGACAGCACGGGATGATTTTGCCGCCAAACAGCGTGGCTACCGCATCGGCGTGGACGATTATATGGTAAAGCCCATTGATCTGGACGAGCTGTTCCTGCGGATCGGCGCATTGCTGCGCCGGGCAAAGATTGCATCCTCCCGGAAGCTGGAGGTGGGCGGCTTTTCTATGGATGCAGACGAGCATACCGCAGAGTTGGACGGAGAGGAAATAAGCCTTACAAACCGGGAATTTAACATTCTCTATAAGCTGCTTTTCTATCCGAAAAAGACGTTCACCCGCCAGCAGTTAATGGACGAATTCTGGGATGTGGATACAGACACGGCACCCCGGGCGGTGGATGTGTATATGACGAAGCTGCGCAGCAAGCTTTCTGCCTGTGAGGATTTTGAGATTAAGACCGTCCACGGTCTTGGCTATAAGGCGGTGATCAAATGAAGAAGCCCACAACCCGGCAGGTGCTGAAGACGGTCAATAACTATATCGTCTTTTTCCTTACGGTTGGTTTTGCGGTCAGCTGCTGTATGATGCTGTTTTTGCGTGTTTTGGCAGATTCTATGGGGCTTACCTTTGATGCAGAAAACATTGCTGTGGCAGCGAAGCTGACCTTCGGCAATGTGCTGCTGATTACCTTTCTTTTTGGTACAGTGGACTATATTCGCCGGAAAACAACGGTAGATCGACCGGTCCGGCAAATTACAGAGGCCGCCGAGAAGATTATGCAGGGAGATTTTTCTGTCCGTGTTCCGCCGATTCACGGTGCCGGCACAGAAGGCTTTAATCAAATCGGCGCTGCCATCAATAAAATGGCAAAGGAGCTTTCCGGCACGGAAACTTTGCGGACAGACTTTATCGCCAATGTGTCCCACGAACTAAAAACGCCGCTGGCGGTTATGGGCAATTACGCCACAATGCTCCAGCGCCCCTGCCTGACCGAGGCAGAAAAGAATGAATACGCCAAGGCAATTTCCGAAGCGGCCCGCAAGCTGGCCCAGCTTATTACCAATATTTTAAAGCTGAACAAATTGGAAAACCAGCAGATATTCCCCCAAGCAGAAGAATTTGATGTAAGTGAGCAGCTTTGTCAGTGCCTTTTGGGGTTTGAGGATGCTTGGGAGCAGAAAAACCTGAATATTGAAACGGATATTGCCGACTCCGTACGGATTCGTTCCGATGGGGAGCTTTTGGGCCTTGTTTGGAATAACCTCATTTCCAATGCTGTGAAATTTACGCCGGAGGGCGGCACAATCGGGGTTTCCCTAAAAACCGAGGGCGACAGCATTGTGGTGTCGGTAAGCGATACCGGCTGCGGCATGAAGCCGGAGGTGGGGCAGCATATTTTTGAAAAATTCTATCAGGGAGATACTTCCCACTCCGTTCAGGGCAATGGTTTGGGACTTGCGCTTGTGAAGCGGGTGATGGACATTTTGAACGGAGAAATCGGCGTGCAGAGCGTTTATGGCGAGGGAAGCACCTTCACTGTAAAGCTCAAGAGGTAGGCTATGGATTGGAAGAAGATAGGAAAGAAGCTGCTTTTCCCGCCTGTTTGGTTTATGGTGCTGTTAACGGTTATCAGTGCCACTTTGCTGATCGCCGTATTTATAAAAGGCTGGGAGCAGACGGTGCCGGCTTACGCTGTCTATGTGCTTTCCTTTTACACATTGAGCGTTTTAACGGTTTTTTGCGTTATGGTGCTGCCGAAGCAATACGGCACCATAAAAAAGAGAATCTACGATAACCCTCTGGGAAACCGCTATATGACAGACCGGGTATTTCGTACCAAGGTGTCGTTAAACATCTCTCTGGCGGTGAGTATGCTTTATGCGGCGGTGAATATTTGGTTCTGGCACATTCTTCAAAGCTGGTGGTTTGTGGTGCTGGCTTTGTATTATGTGATTATGGCGGTAATGCGCTTTTTGCTTGTGCGTTATGTGCGCCTTCAGAAAATCGGCGCAAATGTACTGGGAGAATGGAAGCGCGCCCGAGCTTGCGCATATATTCTGCTGCTGATTAACATATCCCTCAGCGGGGCGGTGCTGATGATTCTCTATAATAATCGCGGCTATGACTACCCCGGCATAATGATTTATGTGATGGCGCTGTACACATTCTATTCCACCATCTATGCCATTGTGGAGATTGTGAAGCACCGCTCTATGGAAAGCCCGGTGATGTCCGCAGCAAAGGTTGTATCCTTGTCTGCGGCACTTGTATCGATGCTGAACCTGGAAACGGCGATGTTTAACCAATTCGGTGCAGAAATGGCACAAAAAGACCAGAAATTAATGATTATACTCACCGGTGCCGGAATCAGCGCAACGATATGCGCTCTGTCGGTGCTGCTCATCGTAAAAGCAACAAAAGAAATCAGGAGAGCAAAATATGGAAAATAAAGAAGGTTTTCATTTCACCTACTCCGCAGCGCAGCAGCAGGAGATAGAACGGATTCGCAAAAAGTATCTTCCCAAGGAGGAGGATAAAATGGAGCAGCTGCGGAAGCTCCACGCCATTCCCGCGCAGAAAGCGCAGGCCCGGGCAATCGCAATCGGCGTCATTGGCGCATTGATTATGGGCACAGGTATGAGCATTGCTATGACCGATATCGGCGCAGTGCTGGGGGAGCTTGCCATGCTTTGGGGTGTGGTGGTCGGCCTTGCGGGCATGGTGCTGGTGGCGCTGGCGTATCCCGTTTATAACCGGGTGCTACAAAAGCAAAGGGAGCGCATTGCGCCGGAGATTCTCCGGCTGACGGACGAGCTTTTGAAATAAAAAAGCAGAGAGGAGGCCTTTGGCCTCCTCTTTTTTAAAAATTACAATAAAAAAATACATTTATGTTTGAAAAACAACAGAATTACGCCGAAAGAATGGACTATACTATACACAGAAGAGAAAACCAACATAAACTGTTGGCGAAAGGAGTGTATAATATGGGTCATCTTAAAGGAAAAACCGTGATTATTACCGGTGGCGGAAGAGCGGTACTGAAGGACGGCACCTGCGGTTCCATCGGTTATGGAATTGCCACCGCCTTTGCAAAAGAGGGTGCTAATCTGGTTCTCACCGGCCGGAACTTAAATAAGCTTACAGAAGCTAAGGAAGAACTGGAGCGGCTGTACCATATTCGGGTACTTCCTGTGCAGGCGGATATTTACGCCGGCGGCGATAATGAAGCTACGGCCGAGATGGTGGTACAAAAAGCCGTCGAGGCATTTGGCGATATTCATGTGCTTATCAATAACGCCCAAGCATCTGCCTCCGGCGTTACGCTGGCGGCGCACACCACGGAGCAGTTTGATTTGGCAATGTATTCCGGTCTGTATGCTACCTTCTACTATATGAAAGCCTGCTATCCCTATCTGGCAAAGACAAAGGGAAGTGTGATTAACTTCGCATCCGGTGCAGGGCTCTTCGGCAATTTCGGGCAGAGCGCTTATGCGGCCGCCAAGGAAGGTATCCGGGGGCTAACCCGGGTGGCGGCCACAGAGTGGGGAAAAGATGGAATCAATGTAAATGTAATATGCCCGCTAGCCTGGACGGCACAGTTGGAAAACTGGGCGGCGGCAAACCCGGAGGCGTTCAAGGCCAATGTGCATATGCCGCCTATGGGCCACTTCGGCGATTCCGAAAAGGAGGTTGGCAGAGCCTGCGTTGCCCTTGCTTCTCCCGACCTTAAGTATATGAGCGGCGAGACCCTAACGCTGGAAGGCGGAATGGGTCTTCGCCCGTAATCAAAAGGCACTCCCTTGGGAGTGCCTTTAAATATGCGCAGCAACAGAATGGCGCATTATAAACTGATTAGGCGTTATGGTACAGAACCGGGAAGGCTTTGGTTTTTGCGATATGTTGTCGGTGAAATTCCTACGAATTTCGAGAAAAAGCGGGAAAAAGTCAGCACATCTGAAAAACCCACCGAGGCGGCGATTTCTGTTACACTGTATTGGCTGTTTTTCAGCAGAGTTTTTGCGTTGGTCAGGCGAAGCTCACTAAGATATCTTTTCGGGGAGACACCCTCGTGCTTTACAAAGAGGTTATAAAGATATCGGTCGGAAATGCCCAATGCTGCCGCAACATCCGTAACGGAAACAGGCTGGTGCATATGCAGATACATATAGTTCTTCGCGTCGCTTACATGGTGGTTGGTTCCGTGCCGGTGCGTCTCCTCATGGAGGGATAAAAGATAGAAAAATGCCGACAGGCCTTCGGCCTGCGAAAGGGACTCCGAGGATGCGAAAAGTTTTGCCATTATTTCGGTGAGGGAATCGGCAAAGGGATAGGAGAAAATACCGTGGGAATCGGTTTCGATGTATTTTTGACATATATCCTCCGCAAGAGAGCCTTCAAAAATAACCCAGAAATACTGCCAAGGATCAGTTTTCTCAAAATGATATTCCGTAAGCTCATTGGCACGGATGAGGAAGCCCTCGTTTTTTTTCACGGGAATGTGGTTAAAGTACCCTTTTCCTCTCAAAACATAATGAAAAATATATACATTTCTTGTGCCGGGACCCCATTTTGCCCTTGTCCCGATTTCTTCCATACCGAACTGCCGGACGCACAGCCGTTCTTGCCCGTCCTGCCTGACCGATCGTGCTTTCATCTGCTCACCTCAGTATGATTTTACTATATTTACCTATGTTTTGTCAATGGAAACACAGCCGGGATCGTGGTATGATCAGGCCATAAATTAAACTTCGGGAGGAAATTACCATGAGAATGACGAAAATCGCACCCGCAGCTCCTTTCTCCGGTGCACCCAAAATCAATTTGGCATCGGTATTTGGCGCTTCCCCTAAAAAACCGTTTTTACTCCGTATCCCCGTTACAGGCGAGCGCCCTATCCGTTACGGCGCTGAAAACCTGCCGACAGGATTGACGCTGCAGGATAATATCATCACAGGTCAGGTTGCCGAAGCGGGCGTTTATGAAATCGTGCTCACTGCGGAAAATGCGCTGGGCAAGGCAGAAAAGAAGGTTACCTTAGAAATCGAGCCTAATCATGTTATCGTAACCCCGCTTTTGGGCTTTACTACTTGGAATGCGTTTGCTTCTGCTGTTACCCAGCAGGATGTGATCGATTCTGCCCACAACCTTGTAAAGCACGGCCTTTCTGAGTACGGATATCGTTATGTAAACCTGGACTCCGGTTGGCAGCACAAGTACGGCGGCGAGCTGGATGCGGTTCAGCCCAACCCGAAATTCCCCGATATGAAGGCGATGACCGATGAGATTCACGCCCTTGGCTTCAAGTGTGGCACGTATTCCACACCTATGCTGACCGCATGGGGTTGCCCCGAGGAATACGAATCCATCCCCGGCTGTACCGTGGGTGAGCCTGACATCCGTTATTCTCCCAGAAACGGGGGCATCGGCGTTATTCATAAAGAAAGAAACAACGCAAAGCAGTGGGAAGAATGGGGCTTTGACTATTTGAAATACGACTGGTCGCCGGTCGATACCGTTAATGCAGAGCTGATGCGGCAGGAGCTGATTCAGCTGAGTCGCGATTTCGGCTTCTGTGTTACCGTGCGTGCCCTTCCTGACTACGTTTCCTACTGGTCTAACTATGTCAGTTCCTACCGCTGCAATACGGACTCCAAGGGCTTCTGGGAAAATCTTCTGAGAATTTATAAGACCTATGCCAGCCGGGAAAACGACATGAAAAAGGGCCATTATTTTGACCTGGATATGCTGGATGTGGGCAACTGCGTGTTTAAGGACCGGGAGGATTTTCTGTCTGAGGACGAACAAATCGTTTCCTACTCTATGCGTGCATTCCTCAATTCTCCCATTCAGCTGAGCGCTGTGCTGGATGAGGTGAGTGATTTTGAGATGGCGCTTTACGGTAACGAAGAAATCATTGCCGTCAATCAGGATGCCGCATTTGCACCCTCTGTCTGCGTTTTGAGAAAGGATGAGGGCGAAGCTGCTCTGCACATCTATGAAAAACTGCTGGAGGACGGCAGCTATGCTTACGCATTTTTCAATATGGGCGAAACCGAGGAAACCGTTTGCGCAAGCTTTGAAGGCTCCGGCGCAATCCGCGACCTGTGGGCAAAGGAAGATTTGGGTTTTCTCGATGCGTTTACTCTGACGCTGCCCAAGCACACGGTGCGTATTGTAAAGTGCGAGAAGAAAGCCGAGAGCTTTGCCTAATCCGGCAATAATAGGAAACCCGTTCCACCCTGCCGTCAAGCGGGGTGGAATTTTCTTCCTGATGAGAAAAACGCACTTATTTTTTCTAAATACCCGAAAACAGGCTGTTTTTTCGGCGATTTTGTGAAAAATATTCTTGACTTTTCCAAATTGGGTCTATATAATAATCTAGCCTGCCTATGCAGGCATATCCTTGCTCCGACAGCGTCGGGGCCAAAAGTCCAAAAGGAGGTGCAATCAACATGGCTAAGATTACCGGTAAGTACGAGGTGCTTTACATCATCGACCCTGCTCAGGGCGAAGAGGGCATCGCCGCACTTGTGGAAAAGTTCAAGGCAATGGTGGAGGCGGAGGGTACCCTGTCCAATGTGGATGAGTGGGGCAAGCGTCGTCTGGCCTATCCCATCAACGACCTGGCTGAGGGCTACTATGTTCTGATGAACTTCGAGAGCAAGCCCGCTTTCCCTGCAGAGCTGGAGCGCGTAATGAAGATTACTGAAGGCGTTCTGCGCTGCCTGACCACTGTTGTGGCAGAGTAAGGAGGAGTCCTATGCTCAACCACATCATCATTATGGGTCGACTGACCCGGGATCCCGAGCTGCGCCGTACCGGCAGCGGCACCGCAGTAGCATCCTTCACCCTGGCGGTGGACAGAGATTTTTCTCCCAAGGATGGCGGCGAACGGGAAACGGATTTCATTGACTGTGTAGCCTGGCGGCAGACTGGAGAATTCGTCTCCAAGTACTTCCAAAAGGGCCGTATGGCAGTGGTTTCCGGCCGGCTGCAGATTCGCGGCTGGACAGACAAGGACGGCAATAAGCGCCGCACCGCCGAGGTTGTTGCAGACA
>JAZSKZ010000027.1:0-4593 GCA_045535135.1 Faecousia sp. | reverse complement strand
GAATCGAACCCATGTTACCGCCGTGAAAGGGCGGTGTCTTAACCGCTTGACCAACGGGCCTGGTAGCGGCGACCTGACTTGAACAGGTGACAGACCGGGTATGAACCGGGTACTCTACCAACTGAGTTACGCCGCCATATTTACATAGTGCTGTAAACAGCTTTTTTATTATATGCAAGGTACCCCTGTTTGTCAAGAGAAATTTCCTGTATTTTTTCTATTTTTTTTGGAAATGCTCCCATTTGAGGTGTTGTATATGAAAATACTGGAAAAAATTCTCCTTTTTGTTTTTGGCGGTTTGGCCTATCTCCTTGTGGAGCTTTTGTGGCGGGGATGGAGCCATATGAGTATGTTCTTCGCCGGGGGTACTTGCTTTCTCCTGCTGGGGAGCCTGGAGCGGGCGCAGCCCCAGCTTCCTCTGCCGCTGCGGGGCATTTTCGGTGCAGTGCTGATCACCGCCGTGGAAATGCTGTGGGGGCTTCTGTTTAACCGCAGCTACGGCATTTGGGATTACCGGGATGCGCCCTATAATTTTTACGGGCAGGTATGCTTGCCCTTTTCTCTTTTGTGGATTCCGTTAAGCTTTGTGGGAATGCGGCTATTTACCCTTTTGGCGGATTTACTGCTGCTCCTTCGGCAATGGCATTTCGCAAATCTTCCGCAAGACGCCGCATACGAGCCCGGTCTGTTTTCCAAACAGCACGGTCGTAAGTACAAAGACCGTTGATTTCGTCCTCCACATCTGTGTCTTGGGTTAAAATGGCGGCGCAAAGTCCCTTTTTCACTGCCGGGAGGATGCGGGTTTTGTAAAGCTCGTCTACGGAGTCCTGCCACTGCTGCAAAGTCTTGCAGGTTTTGTAGCCGTAGGCCTTTTCTGTGTTAAAGATGTGGTTTTCCACGGCGTAGGTGTGGCCGCCGAATTCGCTGAGCACCAAAGGCTTATTCCCGGCCTTCAGCTGATTCCACGGGCCAAAGTAAATGTGCCGGCTGTCCACATCGGTTTTTCTGCCCCGGAACCAGCCGGAGGTGGTGTCGATAAACCGGCTGCTGTCCAATGCCCGGAACAGGTCATAAACCCGGTTGCTGTCGAACTGTCCCCAGCCTTCGTTGAATATGGTCCAATATACAATACAGGGGTGATTTTGCAATTGGCGGACGGTAGCGGCCATTCCCTGCAGGAAGCCTTCCCGGACTTCCTTTTTGCGGTTTAAAAGCTTGTCGGGGAAGTGCTGCATACCGACGGTGGGCAGGGCGGTGTCCCGAATAAAGGAATAACTGCCGTTATTTACCATATCCTGAAAAACAACCATTCCCAGCCGGTCGCAGGCGTAGTAAAAGAGGGGAGATTCCACCTTAATATGCTTTCTCACTGTATTAAAGCCCAGCGCCTTCAGGGCGAGAATATCGTCCTCAAAGCAAAGGGGAGAGGCAGGGGTGTAGATGCCGTCGCTCCAGTAGCCTTGGGATAATACGCCGTGGAAGAAATAGGGCTTTCCGTTCAGGCACAGGCGGGGAATACCGTCTACTACCCGGCTCTCCAGTGTCCGCAGAGCAAAATAGCTAAAAACCGTGTCTTCGCCCGTACGGAGCGTAAATTCATAAAGGTAGGGGTCCTCCGGCGACCAAAGGCGGGGGTTTTCCGGGGTGATAGTGGCTTTTCCGTTTACCAAAGGATAAATTTGCTCCCCTGTGGGGGTTTTCACGGTGATAGTGCCGTTATGGTCTCCGCCTGTCAGGATTTCTGCGGAAAGACCGCTGCAGCGAATCTGCAAATCCGCAACATAGCTATCCGGCACACTCTCCAGCCAGACACTTTGCCAGATGCCCGATACCGGGGTGTACCACATTCCGCCACGCCGGAGGGTCTGCTTGCCGTAGGGCAGGGCTTTATTCCGCAAATCGTCCAAGACGCGCACAGTGATGGTGTTTTCCTCTTGGAGCGCTTCGGTGATATCCACCGTAAAGGCCTCATAGCCGCCAATGTGGCTGCACAGGTGCTGACCGTTTACAAAAACATCCGCAATCTGGTCTGCACCGTCAATGTGCAAAAGCAGTCGCTTTTTAAGAAAGCCCTCGGGCAGAGAGAAGCTTCGCCGGTAAAAGAGGTAGCTTCCGGGCTTTATTTCCGTTTGCAGGCCGGAGAGCAGGCTTTCCGGGCAGAAAGGGACGGTGATTTCCAGATCGTACTGCTCCGGCAGGCTCTTTTCTTCCCGGACGGTAAACGCCCATTTGCCGTTCAGGCAGAGAAAGCTGTCCCGGCGCAGTTGGGGGCGGGGATGGCAGTTCCAAGGCGTATCTTCCATCGCTTTTCCCCGGAGGGTATACAAATTCTGACCCATAATTGCGCTCCTTTTTCAATCGTTTTCTACCCATAACGGTAGCAGGAAAAAACTGAAAAGTCAACCGTGCTTTCCAAAAATTAATTGTGAAATAAAGGGAAACCAGGTTGCCTTTTACGCCGTCTTGGATTATAATGGGCGGTAAGAAGATAGAAACGGGGGTGTGCCTGTGAAACGGTTTCACAACAAGCTTTTTCTCAGCGTGATTTTGGCGGCGGTTGCTTTTGCGGCGGAGATTGCGCTGGTCGTGATTGTGATGGATTCCAGGCTGCTCCCGGGCAAGTATATCCTGCTCTTTGCCCTGAGCCTGACGGCTTTGACGGCGCTGGGCGTATTTTTGGCGCTGGGCGTGAAAAAGCTGGGGCTTGTGGGAAATGTACTGCTTGCGATTCTGTTGGGATTCAGCCTGACGCTGAGTATTTTTGTGAGTATGGGTGTACAGGCCCTTAGAAATGATGTATTCGTCAAGCTCCCGGTGGAGGAGGATATTGTTTGTATCCTCGTGAAAAAAGACGATCCCGCCCAAAAAGTGGAGGATTTGGGGGCGTATACCTTTGGTATTATGGAAGAAACCGACCTTGAAAAATCTCAGGGTATGCTTCAGATCCTAACGGAGCAGTACGGCTTTGACTGCAAGGTGAAAACATATGCAGATTTGAGCATTATGCTCACAGAGCTCCTTGCAGGTACGGAGATTCAGGCGGCGATATTTGACCCGGTCTATATGTTCCTTACATCGGACGTAATGGAGGAAATGGACCCCCAATCCAAGCTGAAGCCTGTTTTCTATGTGGACGCGGAGGACTTGCCTGCGCAGACAGAACCTACTACCGAACCTACTACCGAGCCCCCCACTGAACCTACCACAGAGCCTACTACTGAGCCTATCACCGAGCCTACCGAACCCCGGGACGAGGTTGCGCCCTTTGCCATGTATATTACAGGCATTGACGGCAACTACTCCCTTTCCGCAAAGAGCAACTCCGATGTGAATATCATCGTAGTGGTGAATCCGAAGGAGAAGCAGGTTATGCTTCTCAACACACCCCGGGACTATTATATTCAGATGCCTGTCAAGGGCGAGCTGCAGCCGGATAAGCTGACCCACTGCGGCTGCTACGGCATCGATGTTTCTATGGGGGCACTGGAAAACCTCTATGGCATCGATCTGAAGTACTATTTTAAGGTGAATTTCAGAGGCTTCAAGAAAATTATTGATGCCTTGGGCGGCATTACCGTTTACTCCGAACATAGCTATATTAAGGGAAACGGCTTTAAGATCGTAGAGGGCTATAACAAGCTGGACGGTAAGGGTGCGCTGGTCTTTGCCCGGGAGAGATATCACGTCGAAGGCGGCGATGAGACCCGGGGCAAGAACCAAATGAAGATCATTATGGCCGTTTTTGAAAAGGCAATGAGTCCGGCGCTTCTTATGAACTATACCGGCGTTTTGAAAAGTCTGGAAGGCAGTTTTGCCACAGATTTGCCCTATGATACTGTGGCGAGCCTGGTGCGCAATGTGATTGAAGAGGGCAACGATTGGGAGATTTTTACCCATAGTGTCAGCGGCAAGAGTACAAAGAAATGGCTCTATTCTCTGTCTAAGTGGGTGCCGGAATATGCGGTGAACGATACGATGGTCCCCAACAAGGCGCAAGTGGATGCGGCTTCCAAGCTGATGGAAGCCATGCTTCGTGGAGAAAAGGTGCAGGCACCGCAATAAAAAAAGACTGCCCCGGGTAAAAACCGGGGCAGTTATTCTTTTAGCTTAAGCGGCGGGCGCAGAGGAAACGAGTGGCGTATTTAAGCTGTTTTTCTATTACAGCCTTATCGCCGGAGCTGCAATACACATAGCGGTCATCGCCTAAGTAGATGCCGCAGTAGCCGGCCACGGTGGGGTCGCTGTTGTAGAAGAACAGCACATCGCCGGGTTGCAGATCCTCACGGGCCACCTCTGTACCGCGCTTTACTAGCTCACTGACAAGGCGGGGAACGGAGATACCGGCCTGCTTGTGGCAGTAAAAGATAAAGCCGGAGGTGTCGAAGCTATTCGGGCCGCTTCCGCCAAAAGCATAGGGCTTGCCCAGTTGCTGGAGGGCAATTTCGGCAATGGCATCCCCTGCGGTAGGCGCAGGAGGCGGGGTAGGCTCGGTAGTAGGCTCAGTGGTCGGCTCAGTAGTGGGCTCGGTAGTGGGCTCGGTGGTCGGCTCGGTAGTGGGCTCAGTGGTAGGCTCGGTAGTAGGCTCGGTAGTAG
>JAZSKZ010000157.1:0-3040 GCA_045535135.1 Faecousia sp. | reverse complement strand
ACTTGTCTTCCTAAGACCGCTTGGCCTCCGACTTCAAATATGCTCGACGGTTTTCACAAACCGCAGCGACGCTTTTTAAGACCATAGTTGGTCATGCTATGGTATTATAGCCGAAAAATGCAAGAAGGTCAACACATTTTTTCCTTTTCCGGGAAAAATGGGCCTGAAAATTACTCTGCATTGCGCTTTTTCATAAGTTCACGCATACGGGTGGCGTGGTCCAGCTCCCGCTTGCGGATGCGAAGACTCTTGGGCGTACATTCCAAAAGCTCATCGTCTGCCAAAAATTCCAAGCACTGCTCCAAAGAGAAAATCTTGGGAGAAGTAAGCCGCAGCGCCTCGTCGGAGCCGGAGGCCCGCATATTGGTCAGCTGCTTCTTTTTGCAGACATTGACATTCATATCTTCATTGCGGCTGCAAATGCCCACCACCATACCGGCATAAACCGGGGTGCCGGCACCGATAAACAGCGCACCGCGCTCCTGCGCGTTAAAAAGACCGTAGGAGCAGGCTTCGCCGGACTCAAAAGCCACCAGCGAGCCGGTGAGCCGCCGCTCGATTTCACCCTTCATGGGGGCGTAGGTTTCCAGCACGGAGCTCATAATGCCCTCACCCCGGGTGTCGGTGAGGAATTCGTTACGGTAGCCGAATAAGCCCCGGGAGGGAACAAGAAATTCCAAGCGGTAGCGGTTGCCCATGGGTGTCATAGACAGCAGGTCGCCTTTTCTGCGACCCATTTTTTCAATTACTGCGCCCATACATTCCTCGGGTACATCTGCCACCATCCGCTCGATAGGCTCGCAAAGCTTGCCGTCAACTTCCTTTGTCAGCACACGCGGGGTGGAAACAGAGGTCTCAAAGCCCTCCCGGCGCATGGTTTCCATCAGAATGGAAAGATGCATTTCGCCCCGGCCTGCCACATTGAAGGCGTCGGTGCCCTGTTCAGAAACCCGCAGGGAGACATCCTTGAGAAGCTCTTTTTCCAGACGGTCCCGAAGCTGGCGGGAGGTAACAAACTTACCTTCCTTACCGGCAAAGGGAGAGTCATTGACCGCAAAGGTCATCTCGATGGTAGGCTCGGAGATTTTCACAAAGGGCAAAGGCTCCGGGGTGTCGGTAGCGCACAGGGTTCTGCCGATGGTAATGTCAGCCATACCGGACAGGGCTACAATTTCACCGGCGGAGGCTTCGGAAATGGTCCGCTTACCCAGACCGTCGTATTCGTACAGTGCCACGACCTTGCCCTTTTGCTTTACATCCGGGTTGTGATAGTCGCAGATAAGCACCTCTTGGTTGACCTTGATGGTACCACGCTCCACACGTCCCACGGCAATTCTGCCTACATATTCATTATAATCGATAGAGGAGACCAGAAGCTGCAGCGGCGCATCCTTATCTCCCTCGGGTGCAGGGATATAATTTACAATGGTTTCGAAAAGTGGCACAAGGTCCGTTCCTGCTTCATCAGGACCGTAGGAAGCGGTGCCCTGTCGGCCGGAGCAGAAAACGGTGGGGGAATTGAACTGCTCGTCGGTGGCGTTCAGATCCAACAAAAGCTCCAGAACTTCGTCCATTACCTCGTGGATACGGGCATCGGGCTTGTCGATTTTATTCACAGCTACAATAACCTTATGGCCCAGCTCCAGCGCCTTTTGCAGCACGAAACGGGTCTGAGGCATGGGGCCTTCCGCTGCGTCTACCAGCAGAATAACGCCGTTAACCATTTTGAGGATACGTTCTACCTCGCCACCGAAGTCGGCGTGGCCCGGGGTATCTACGATATTGATTTTTGTGTCCTTATAGAAAATTGAGGTGTTTTTTGCCAAAATGGTAATGCCCCGCTCCCGCTCCAGGTCGCCGGAGTCCATTACCCGGTCCTGTGTTACCTGATTTTCCCGGTAAATGCCGCCTTGCTTGAGCATTTCGTCCACAAGGGTGGTTTTGCCGTGGTCGACGTGAGCAATAATGGCAATATTGCGGATATTCTCCTGAGCTGCCATATGATCTCTCCTCCAAAAACTGTGGAATCTTCTGTTAACTTTGAAAATATATCACACTTATTTCCAAAATGCAATATTTTTATAAGGAATTGCAAAAAGCTACAGCTTTCCCAAGGGAAAAGGCTTGACCCCGGGGGAAACTTATGTTATATTTGTGGGTAATCAACAGGGCAAAAAACCGTTATTTTTTAATAGGAGGAGATTCCTTATGGCACATTATATGAGCGAACCCAGCCGCACCTTCAGCGAGTACCTGCTTATTCCCGGCTACACCTCCGAGGAATGTATTCCCAGCAACGTTTCTCTGAAGACTCCCTTGGTAAAATACCGTAAGGGACAGGAAGAGCCGGCTATTTCCATGAACATTCCCTTGACCTCTGCAGTCATGCAGGCAGTTTCCAACGATACCCTGGCCATTGCCTTGGCGAAGGAAGGCGGTATCAGCTTTATTTTCGGTTCTCAGTCTATTGAGTCCCAGGCGGCTATGGTTGCCAAGGTTAAGGGCTACAAGGCAGGCTTTGTTACCTCTGCTTCTAACCTGACGCCTGAAAACACTTTGGCAGATGTATTGGCGCTGAAGGAGAAGAACGGCTTCTCCACCGTGGCAATTACGGCAGACGGCACTGCCACCGGCAAACTTCTGGGCATCGTTACAGGTCGTGATTACCGGGTATCCCATATGGATCCCAGCGAGAAGGTCAAGACCTTTATGACCCCCATTGAAAAGATGGTAACCGCGCCTGCAGAGACCACACTGAAGGAAGCCAACGATATTATTTGGGAGCATAAGCTCAACGCCCTGCCCATTGTGGACAAGGATGGCAATATGATGTACTTTGTGTTCCGCAAGGACTATGCCTCTCACAAGGCAAATCCCTTGGAATTGCTGGATGCACAGAAGCGGTACATCGTAGGCGCCGGTATCAACACCCGGGACTATGCCGAAAGAATTCCTGCTCTGCTGAATGCGGGCGTGGATGTACTGGTAATCGACTCCTCCGAGGGATATACCTGCTGGCAGGAAAAGACCATTGCCTGGG
>JAZSKZ010000156.1:0-4712 GCA_045535135.1 Faecousia sp. | reverse complement strand
TCGCCCTCGTTGATGAACAGGGGAACCTTGACCTCAGCGCCGGTCTCGGTGGTGGCGGGCTTGGTGACGTTGGTGGCGGTGTTGCCGGCGAAGCCGGGCTCGGTCTTAGTGATGACCAGCTCGACGAAGTTGGGGACTTCGACGCCGAAGACCTTGCCCTTGTAGGACATAACGGTGCAGACGTCGTTCTCCTTGACGAACTTGAAGGAATCGTCCAGAACGTCGCCGTTCAGGGGCTCCAGCTCGTAGGTCTCCTGATCCATGAAGTAGTACAGCTCACCGTCGTTGTAGGAGTACTCCATCTTCTTTCTCTCAATGAAAGCGGTGGGGAACTTGGCAGAGGGGTTCAGGGAAGTCTCGGTCACGCCGCCGGTAATGACGTTGCGCATCTTGACACGGACGAAGGCAGCGCCCTTGCCGGGCTTGACATGCTGGAACTCGATGACCTGCATGACCTTGCCGTCCATCTCGAAAGTAATGCCGTTTCTGATATCACCTGCAGAAATCATAGTAAATATCCTCCTAAATTATGTGTCCCAATGGGACGTAAAATGTTATCGCATAGAAGCTCCCGTACATTTTACACGATAGTGTCCCTTTTTTCAAGGGGTTACGGGAAATTTTTTGGAAATTATACGGGAATGACGATCAATTCCTTGGGGCTGCGGGTCAAAATCTCAATGCCGTCCTCCAGATCCACGCAGGTACCCTCGATTCTCACGCCGAACTTGCCGGGCAGGTAGATGCCGGGCTCGGCGGAGGCCACGGCCTTCAGGGGCATGGGCTCGGGGTTCTTGGGATTGGGGTTGGGAGCCTCGTGGATCTCCAGGCCCAGGGAGTGGCCGTAGCCGTGGCCGAAGTATTCACCATAGCCTGCGTCGGCAATTACCTTTCGGGCAGCGCCGTCCACATCCTTACCCAGCACGCCTGCTTTGGATGCGGCAATGCCGGCCTTTTGGGCTTCCCAAACGGTGTTATAGACCTTTTCCATTTCTTCGGTAACAAAGCCTACCGCCACCGTACGGGTCATATCCGCGCAGTAGCCGCAGTACAGAGCGCCGAAGTCCATTGTAATAAAGTCGCCCGCCTGAATCACCCGGTCGCCCGCCACACCGTGGGGCAGGCTGGTATTAGGTCCGGATACCACGATGGGGTCAAAGGAGGTGTTGTCTGCGCCGTTTTTATACAGGCAGTAGATCAGCTCCGCCTGCAGCTCCTTTTCGGTCATACCCACACGAATACGGCCCAGCACCTCAGAAAATGCCTTGTCGGTAATTTCCTGGGCCTTGCGCATAAGCTGAAGCTCCCACTCTTCTTTTACCTGACGGAACTTGTGGATTGCCTTATTCATAGGCACAAGCTCAACTTCCAGACCTTTTTCGTAATACTTAAATTCCGCCACGGTGAGGTAGTCTTCCTCGTAGCCCAGCTTCTTTACGCCAAAGTCTGCGATGGCTTCGTTAAGAAGCTTTGTGTAAGGGTGGGCACGGTCTACCATCAGAACCTCAAAGCCCTTCAGTCCGTTCTGGGCAGACTCGATGTAGCGGCTGTCGGTCAAATAGCGGCAGCCGGCCTTTGTTACAATGGCAACGCCCTCTGCGATGTCGAATTCTGCAGCGTACAGGCGGCTGTACCGAGAGGTCAGCAGCAGACCGTCCACTTCGTCATTTAAGATGCTCAGGAATTTTTCAAGGTTTTTCATTTTGTCATTCTCCTTCTTCTTGCCAAAAAAATAAAGGGTTTTTCTGCGATATGCCGCAATCTCAGCAGCGGGTTATGGTTGTTAATCGGCTTTACAAGTATGGTAGTTAGTCCTGCCATATTGCCGCCTAAGGTGTCCGTAAATATCTGGTCGCCGGCTATAGCACAAGCGGTTGGAGGTAAGCCGTATTTTTGCAGGCATTCCCGGATTCCTTTGGAAAAGGGTTTCTTTGCGTGGGTAATGCAATCGATGCTTCGCTCCCCGCAGAAGATTTTTACCCGGTCCCGCTTGCTGTTTGACACCACGCAAATCTGCACTTGGGAAGCTGCCATAGAGGAAAGCCAAGCCGCCATTTTTTCCGTTGGCGTGTTGGTAGTATAGGGGACGATGGTATTATCAAAATCCAGCATCAACAGCCGGATTCCCCGCTCCTGCAGCTGCTCCGGTTTGATATCCGGCAGCTCGTCCACAAGGAGCCGAGGCAGTAAGGGAAAATTCATATTGTCGCTCCCTCTTTCATAATATGTACGGCGTATATTATAACATACGGGGAGGTATTTGTCTATGGGTTTATCCTGTTACCTTGCGATGACAGAGGCAGAAATTCGGGCAAATTCCCCTCTTCCCCACTATCTTGCCTTTATGGCCTGCCATTTTTCCCCCTACGGTGCGGGGCTTGTGAACATTCCCCAAAGGCTTCCCAAGGGCAGTATCTTAATTGTCAATGACAGGGTACCGGTTTTGCACCACGACCCGCAGGTGGTACTGCGGCAGCTTCAGGAGGTGTGCAGGCAGCTGTCCCTTCGTGGGATTTTGCTGGATTTTGAAATCCCCGACTGCCAAAAGGAACGGGAGATTGTGCACACCCTTGCCGGCGCACTCCCCTGCCCGGTTTGCGTTTCCGAAAACTATGGGGAGGAACTTACCTGCCCGGTCTTTGTCAGCCCACCTCTGCACCGGTCGCTCAAGCACACTTTGCAAAAATGGCAGGGGCGGAAAATCTGGCTGGAAGCACCCCTGTGCCAGCAGCAATTTCTTCTTACACAGGAAGGCTGCACGGAAAAAGTCTGCCATATCTGCCCCGACGGAACATACTTTGCAGATGAAAATTTGTGCTGCAGCTATACCTTTTCCCTTTCGGAACGGGAAGCGACCTTTACACTAAAGAGGGGCAGAGGGGAAATTGACGCACTAATGAAGCAGGCAGAAAAATTAAATGTGGAGCTATGTGTGGGGCTTCATCAGCAGCTTGGTAAAATGTAAGCACCCATTGCCGAAAACAATGGGTGCTTTTGTATAAAGGCGTGCCGATATTACTTATAGATATCGTAATCGGTAACGCTCAAGTTCACTTCCTGAGGATAGGCAAATGCAATCTTCTTTTCGAAAGCGAAGCGGCAGGCATCTTCAATCCGTGTCTGTCTGCCCTTGAATTTTCCGTTTGCGGCATCATAGATGGTAGTCTCGTGGGTAAAGATGATGCAGGAGCTCATACTCACCGCATTGGCATCATCGCCGTACCGTTTCTCAAGCACCTTGTAAAGGCCGCCGGAGTATACCGCATTGTCTTCCGCACGGCGCTCGGTGGTGAGGAACACAAGGCCGTTTGCGTGATCGGTAATGTGGTCGTTCTTATACAGATTGTTGCTTTGCTGCGAGTTCAAATAATAGGATGCCCGGGTATCGTCTGCTGCCAGGAAGCCCAGCGCTCCGCAATTTGCATCCCGCATACCCAGAACGGCTTCCTTCTTGCCGGCAAAGTTGTGCAGGCGGGGAATCCGGTCAATGCAGGCTTCAGAGCCGGTAATACGCAGGACATTGGCAACGAAATTGTTCCACTCCTGCTTGCCGAAATCATATGTAGCAGACTTATAGTTACTGCTGTTATTGGGAGAGTGGAGACCGAGCTTCAACCAGTCGCTGGCTGCAGCAAACTCGGCTGCAAAGCGGTCGGTAACATCGCCAAGGCAATCCGCAAATATATAGAGACTAAACTTTGCGCCGTAGCTATCGTGCAGACCCTTCAGCCACTTAAAGAACGGCTCTTCGAAAAGGCTATTATATTTGGTGTCGTTCAGATTCAGCAGGCTTGCCGCTGTATCGTCAAAGGAGATGTGCATAAAGCGGTTTTCCGGGGCGCAAATGTAGAGATTCTCCGCACCGCAATCAAAAATTGCATACAGGGTGCCGCTTTCCCCTGCAGCTGCCGCCATGGCCTCGGCCTTGGTTGCATACTCGGCTACCGCGTCCCCGTTGCGGAGCAGAACGAACTTTCCGCCCACAACGGAAAGCATAAGCTCTGCGCTCTGTGCATTACTGCCGGACATATACTGGGTGTACATATTCTCTGCCTCTTTCATTGCTTCAGTATCCTGGATCACAGTCTCCGTAGGCCCGTTGCCACCGCCGGCACAGCCTGCAAAAAGCAACATAGCGGTCAGCAGGATAATAAATACTCTTATCACAGCACTCGTCCTTTCGACATTTGCTTTGGAAAGAATTCGCAGATTACTTGCTGATATCGTAATCGGTAACGCTGAGCTTCACTTCCTGCGGATAAGCAAATGCGATATTATTCTCATATGCGTAGCGGCAGGCTTCTTCGATCCGGGTCTGTCTGCCCTTGAATTTTCCGTTAGCAGCATCATAGATGGTAGTTTCGTGGGTGAAGATGATGCAGGAGCTCATACTTACCGCATTGGCCGCATCGCCGTACCGCTTGGCAAGCACCTTGTCAAGGCCGCCGGAGTACACTGCATTATCTTCTGCGCGACGCTCGGTAGTGAGGAACACAAGACCGTTTACACGGTCGGTAATATGGTCGTTTTTGTACAGATTGTTGCTTTGCTGTGAGTTCAGATAATAGGATGCGCGGGTATCGTCAGCAGCAAGGAAGCCCAGCGCTCCGCAATTTGCATCCCGCATACCCAGAACGGCTTCCTTCTTGCCGGCAAAGTTGTGCAGGCGGGGAATCCGGTCAATGCAGGCTTCAGAGCCGGTAATACGCAGG